>CALWDM010000013.1 GCA_944376695.1 uncultured Mediterraneibacter sp.
TCTTATGACAGTATACAGAGCAATCCGCTGACAGGCAAGTAGATCATAAATATGCTATTTTAAGAAATCAACAACACCATTGCCGCAATGACACTGGAGGAAAAGATCGGGCAGTTATTTGTCAATATGGTAGCAAACGAAGAAGAAAGAAAACCTGAAAATATCAAAAAAGTAATTGATACATATCATCCGGGAGCAATCCGCTACCACAATGCTCCGAAAGAGGAACTGTGGGACATGGCTGACTGCCTGCAGAAAACGTCAAAAGTACCGCTTTTGATCGCGTCTAACTGTGAGGCGGGAGGAAATGGCGGCATGCAGGGAGGAACTGCGCTTGCCAATGGAGCCGCTATGGCTGCCATGGACTCAGAGGAAATGGTATTTAAGATGGCGGAAATATCTGCCAGAGAGGCGGCGGCGGTAGGCTGCAACTGGAACTTCGCTCCTGTTGTTGATCTGACATACAATTGGAGGAATACGATTGTACAGCTCCGTGCGTTCAATGATGAGCCGGACGATGTCATCCGTTATTCAAAAGCATTCTTTAAGGGAATGAGGACACAGAATATTGCCACCTGCATGAAACATTTCCCCGGGGACGGCACAGAGGAAAACGACCAGCACCTGATCATGGGAATCAATGAATATGACTGTGATAAATGGGACGCTACTTTTGGAAAAGTGTATAAAGCTCTGATCGATGAGGGCGTCATGACGATCATGGCGGGGCATATCGCCCTTCCTGAGTACTCGAGAAAATTAAGGCCCGGGATCAAAGATGAGGATATCCTGCCGGCAACGTTGGCGCCGGAATTAATTACAGATCTTTTGAAAGGCCAGCTTGGATTTAACGGTCTTGTTGTAACAGATGCCTCACATATGATCGGAATGTTCGGAGCTACAATGCCGAGATGCGAACAGGTTCCCCGGGCGATCGCGGCGGGGTGCGATATGTATCTTTTCTTCAATGACAGAGAAGAGGATTTTGGCTATATGATGGACGGATATAAAAACGGAATCATCACGGAAGACCGCTTAAATGACGCACTCCACAGAATCCTCGGCGTAAAAGCAGCGCTGAACCTCCATACGCTCCAAAAAGAACAGAAGCTGATGCAGCCCAAAGAAAATCTTCGTGTTGTGGGATGCGCAGAGCATCATAAAGCGGCTGCTGAGATGGCAGATAGATATGTAACCCTTGTAAAAGACCGGCTGAACTATCTTCCTATGACACCGGAGAAGTATAAGAAAATCAAACTGGTCTACATTGGTTCTGAGGCAGTGGTGATTGCAGGAACAAAGTTCAAATCCAACGATGAAAACATTATAAAGGACATTGTTTCCCAGCTTGAGGCGGCAGGCTTTGAAGTGGACGCAGAGACAGAGGGCAAAAAAGGGAAAATGGAAGAGTTTAAAAAGAAATACGACTGTGTGCTGCTGATCCTGAATGTGCAGGGCTTTGCTCAGTTCAATACTATGCGGGTGAAATGGGACGAGCCTGCAAAGCAGCCATGGTATATGTCGGAACTTCCCACTTTCGTTGTTTCCCTCAGTTACACAAACAACCTGATCGACGTGCCTATGGCAAGATGCTATGTTAACGCTTATATGGATCATCATGAGACGTTTGAAGCAACTCTCAGTAAGATGATGGGGAAAGGCGAGTTTAGAGGAAGATACAATGAAAATGTATTCTGCGGAAGATGGGAGACAAGATTTTAAACTACTGTTTATGAGCAGTGGGATAACGGAGGTTTAATATATGGGACAAAATAATACAAAAGTAAAACCTTTTGGCTGGGCGGATAAAATCGGATATATGTTCGGTGATTTCGGAAATGATTTTACCTTTATCCTGTCATCCAGTTTTATGTTAAAATTTTATACGGATGTTATGGGAATCGACGGAGCGGTAGTAGGTATTCTGATGATGGTATCCCGGTTTGTGGACGCGGTTACGGATGTGACCATGGGACAGATCGTGGACCGCTCAAAACCTGCCAAAGATGGAAAATTTAAACCGTGGATCAAAAGGATGTGCGGCCCGGTGGCAATTGCCTCATTTTTGATTTATCAGTCAGGATTTGCTGATATGGCGTATGGTTTCAAGGTGGCGTGGATGGTTGTTACATATTTGCTGTGGGGTTCCATTTTTTACACCGCTGTCAATATTCCCTATGGATCCATGGCATCAGCGGTGTCCTCTGATCCGGATCACAGGGCGCAGCTTTCTACATGGCGCTCCATTGGCGCGACGCTTGCAGGACTTGCTATCGGCGTCGGGACACCGATGGTGGCATATGTAGCAGTAGACGGCAACACAGTTATGTCTGGAAGCCGCATGACGATCATTGCGGGTGTTTTCAGTATCTGCGCAATCATCTGTTATGTACTTTGCTTTCAGTTAGTAAAGGAGAGAGTTCCAGTTCCTGCCAACACAAATAAACTTCAGGTGGGACATCTTATAAAAAGCCTGGTGACAAACCGTTCTCTGATCGGCATTATCGCCGCGGCAATACTGCTGCTTCTCGCGCTGCTTGGAATGCAGGGACTCGCTGCATATGTTTTTCCCAACTTTTACGGTTCGGCGGCCGCCCAGTCGAGTTCGGCGATGGTGGGAAGTATCGGCACTCTGCTGATCTGTGCTCCGCTGGCATCCAGGCTTTCTTCTAAATTTGGAAAAAAGGAAATATCTGTTGCCGGCTGTTTTGCCGGGGCGGCAGTTTATGTTATCTGTCTGATTGTGCAGCCGGATAATCCATATGTATATGTAGCCTTCTATGGACTGGCTTATATCTGTCTGGGATTTTTCAACACCGTGATCTGGGCGATGATCACCGATGTTATCGATGATGCTGAAGTAAAGAATGGAATGCGCGAGGACGGTACGATCTATTCCGTATACTCTTTTGCGCGCAAGATCGGTCAGGCGCTTTCATCTGGTCTTGTAGGAGGATTGGTAAGTATGGTGGGTTACACCCAGGCGACCGCTTTTGATCCGGATGTTACGTTCAACATTTTCCGCATATCCTGTATCGTTCCGGCCACAGGGCTTGCAGCAGTTGCCCTGGCATTGGCAGTACTCTATCCTCTTGGAAAGAAAAAGGTTCAGGAAAATGTTGCGGAGCTTCAGAAAAGAAGAGAAAATGCACAGAATTAAAAGATACGGCAGTGTGTAAGATCAAACAAAGAAAGAGAGGAGAACAATATGTTATACCCAATTTTGACGCCTTCAAGACTTTTAAGTGATTTGAGCGGAGTGTGGGATTTTAAACTGGATGACGGAAGCGGTTTTGAAAAGGAGTGGTATAAAACCCCTCTTGAAGAGCCCATGACTATGCCGGTTCCCGCTTCCTACAATGACCTGAAGGAAGGAGCAGACTTCCGCGACCATTACGGATGGGTGTTCTACCAGAGAAATATATCTATGCCGGCCTTTGTGAAAAATCAAAGAATTGTACTTCGATGCGCGGCGGTTACTCACGAGGCAAAAATTTATCTCAATGGAAGCCTGATCTGTGAGCACAAAGGGGGATTCCTGCCTTTTGAAGCGGAGATAACAGAACATCTGAAAGACGGAAACGATAATTTGCTGACCATCGCTGTCAACAATGTGATCGATTATACAACCCTTCCAGTAGGCGGAAAATCTGATATGGTAAGCGGTATGACTGGTTTTGGCAGCATGGAAAGCACGGGAAAACCGAAGAACAATCCAAATTTTGACTTTTTCAATTATTGCGGAATTACAAGACCGGTCAAGATTTATACAACTCCGAAAGACTATATTGCGGATATTTCGCTTGTGCCAGAAGTAAACGGTACGACGGCTCGTCTTGCCTACTGTGCAGAGACTGTGGGAAAAGGCGCATGTAAAGTAGAAGTGTTTGACAGAGAAGGGAATCTTGTTTCGCAGGCAGAGGGCGCGCAAGGAGTATTGGAAATAAAAGATGTGCATCTGTGGCAGCCGCTTAAGGCATATCTTTACAATGTCAAAGTGACATTTGGCGAAGATGTGTATACGCTTCCATATGGCGTCAGAACAGTCCGGGTGGAAGGAACAAAATTCTTAATCAACGAAAAGCCTTTTTATTTTAAGGGATACGGAAGACATGAGGATACGTTCCCCAATGGACGTGGAATGAATCTTCCTATGAATACAAAGGACATGTCGTTGATGAAATGGCAGGGAGCTAACAGTTTCCGCACAAGCCATTACCCGTACAGCGAGGAAATGATGCGGCTCTGCGACGAAGAAGGCTTTGTAGTCATCGATGAGACGACAGCGGTAGGCATCAATCTTAAATTTGGCGGCGGGGCGAACTTTAACGGCCAGAAGATCGGCACATTTGACAAGGAGCATGGGGTACAGACACAGGAGCACCATAAAGAGGTTATAAGAGACCTGATCGCAAGGGATAAAAATCATGCCTGCGTTGTTATGTGGAGTATTGCCAACGAGCCGGATTCTTCGGGAGAGGGCGCATATGAATATTTTGCCCCCCTCTATGAGCTGGCAAGGGAACTGGACCCCCAGAAACGCCCGTGTACGCTGGTAAGTGTGCAGATGGCGACTACTCCCCAGACAGACTGCTCTTCAAAGCTTAGTGATGTGATCTGCCTGAACCGTTATTATGGATGGTATTTTGGCGGACCAGATCTGGAAGGACCTGAAAAAGCGCTGCGCGCGGAGCTGGATCAGTGGAGAGAGATCGGAAAGCCCGTTATTTTTACAGAGTACGGGGCCGACACTGTCATGGGAATGCATGACACAACGCCTGTGATGTATACTGAAGAATATCAGCTGGATTACTACAAGATGAACAACGATGTGTTCGATGATTATGATTTTGTAATTGGTGAACAGGTGTGGAACTTTGCGGATTTTGCCACAAGCCAGAGCCTTTTAAGGATTCAAGGAAATAAAAAGGGAATCTTTACAAGGGATAGAAAACCAAAGCTTGCCGCTCACTATTTCAGGGATAGATGGCACGGTATCCCAGAGTTTGAGTATAAGAAATAGAGAATAACTGAAGGCCTGTGCCGTTTCCGCCATGACGGTACAGGCCGGTTTGGCTCAACGTTAGAAAATTAGAAAGAGGGTATGATATATGGAAATGACTTTAAGGTGGTACGGGAGTAAATTTGATACGGTGACACTTCAGCAGATACGCCAGATCCCGGGGGTCACGGGCGTGATTACCACACTGTATGATACAGTTCCAGGGGAAGTGTGGAGCAGAGAACGGATTCAGGCAATGAAAGCAGAGGTAGAAGAATCTGGTCTCCATGTAGCCGGCATCGAAAGTGTAAATGTTCATGACGCTATCAAAACAGGGGCGCCGGACAGGGATCAGTACATTGACAACTATATTCAGACACTGGAGAATCTCGGGAAAGAAGAGATACATCTTGTGTGCTATAATTTCATGCCGGTCTTTGACTGGACAAGGACAGAGCTTGCGCGGGTGCGCCCGGACGGCTCTACGGTTCTGGCTTATACACAGGAAGCAGTAGACGCGCTTGACCCGGAAAAGATGTTTGACTCCATTGCCGCGGATATGAACGGGACAGTAATGCCCGGCTGGGAACCAGAGAGAATGGAGCGGGTAAAAGAGCTTTTTGCTATGTATAAAGATATTGATGATGAAAAGCTGTTTGCGAACTTGAAATATTTTCTTGAACGCATTATGCCAGTCTGCGATAAGTATGATATCAATATGGCAATTCATCCAGACGATCCGGCGTGGAGCGTGTTTGGCCTGCCAAGGATCATTATAAATAAAACGAATATCCTGCGTCTGATGAAGACAGTGGACAATACACATAACGGTGTTACCTTCTGTTCGGGGTCGTACGGCACTAATCTGGAAAATGATCTGCCGGATATGATACGCTCACTCAAAGGGCGGATTCATTTTGCGCATGTGCGTAATCTTAAGTTCCATTCTCCTGCGAATTTTGAGGAGGCGGCTCATCTTTCATCAGATGGAAGCTTCGATATGTATGAGATTGTCAAAGCGCTGTATGAGATCGGGTTTGACGGTCCGGTCCGGCCGGATCATGGGCGTATGATCTGGGGCGAAGTAGCCATGCCGGGATACGGTCTTTACGACCGGGCACTGGGCGCGGCGTATATCAACGGGCTGTGGGAAGCGATCGAGAAAGGAGACAGAGGATAATCATGCGTTTGAACGAAGAAGGATTGAAAAACAGGCAGGAATGGGAGAGCAAAGGTTATACTCTCCCTCAGTATAACCGGGCTGAAGTGGCGGAAAGAACGAAAAGAGCGCCCCAGTGGATCCATTTCGGCGCAGGCAATATCTTCCGTGCGTTTCAGGCAAATGTGGTACAAAATCTTTTAAATAAAGGAGTTCTTGATACAGGCTTGATTGTGGCGGAAGGTTATGATTATGAGATCATTGAAAAAATGAATCTTCCACACGATGGGTATAGTATTCTTGCCACTTTCAAATCAGATGGTACGGTGGAGAAGACCGTGGTGGGAAGCATTGTCGAGTCACTGACTTTAGATACAGAAAACCAGGCGGATGCACGGCGTCTTAAGGAGATATTTTCTGCGGACTCTCTTCAGATGGCAAGTTTTACCATTACAGAAAAAGGCTACAGCCTGACTGACGGGAATGGCGGGCTTCTTCCGGCTGTGTCAGAGGACCTGCGGTCCGGTCCGCAAAAGCCAGAGAGCTATATTGGAAAAGTCGTAGCTCTTCTCTATACACGTTACCTTGCAGGAGAAAAACCCCTTGCCTTGGTAAGCATGGACAACTGTTCCCACAACGGTACAAAGCTGTGCGAGGCAGTCCTTGCATTTGCGGAAAAATGGGAGGAGAAAGGGCTCGTACAAGCCGGGTTTACAGCTTATGTAAAGGACAGAAAGAAAATCTCTTTCCCGTGGACGATGATCGATAAGATTACCCCACGCCCGGATCCGTCTGTGGAGAAGATGTTAAGAGAAGACGGGGTGGAAGCTCCGGAACCTGTAGTTACTGAAAAAAATACATATATTGCGCCTTTTGTCAATGCAGAAGAGTGTGAGTACCTGGTGATTGAGGACGCGTTTCCAAATGGGAGGAGCAGACTGGAAGAAGGAGGTCTCATGTTTACAGAGAGGGAGACGGTGGACAAGGTGGAGAAAATGAAAGTATGCACTTGTCTTAATCCTCTTCACACGGCGCTGGCTGTGTTCGGATGCGTACTTGGGTATCGCCTCATTTCTGACGAGATGAAAGATGAGACGCTAAGAAAGCTGGCAGAGGGGATTGGGTACAGGGAAGGGCTTCCAGCGGCGGTTGACCCGGAAATTCTCGATCCGAAGGAGTTTCTTGATACGGTTGTAAACGTGCGTATTCCCAATCCCTTTATGCCGGATACACCCCAGCGTATCGCAACAGATACCTCCCAGAAGCTGGCTGTCCGTTTTGGAGAGACGATCAGGGCATACGCTGCTTCTGACAGACTGTCCGTGGAAAGCCTGCAGCTCATTCCCCTTGTGTTCGCCGGATGGATCCGCTACCTGATGGGGGTGGACGACAGCGGGAAACGGTTTGGGCTTAGTCCGGACCCTTTGCTTGGAACGTTGTGCCCGAAGGTGGAGCATATCCGGCTTGGAGAGGAGATCAATGTGGAAGAAGTGTTAAAATCTATTCTTGAAAATGAAACGATCTTTGGGGTTAATCTGTATCAGGTGGGAATGGCAGAGAAGGTGTGCGGATATTTTAAAGAGATGATTTCCGGCCCCGGGGCAGTGAGGGCGACATTGAATAAATATGTATAGGAGGAGCGGAATATGATGGAATTTATGAATCGTGATTTTCTGCTGAATACAAAAACTTCAAAGGAACTGTATCATGATTTTGCGTCAGAAATGCCGGTAGCGGATTTTCACAATCATCTGAATCCGCAGGAAATCTATGAGGATGTCTCTTTTGGCACTATTACGGATATATGGCTTGGAGCAGACCACTATAAATGGAGGCTGATGCGCGCAAACGGGGTTCCAGAGCGTCTCATTACAGGGGATGGAGATCCATACGAAAAATTTATGGCATGGGCAGACACTGTCCAAAATGCCATCGGCAACCCCCTTTACCACTGGACCCATCTGGAACTGAAGCGCTATTTTGGAATTGACACGGTGCTCACACCGGATTCTGCTCAGGAAATCTGGGAGCAGTGTAATGAAAAGCTGGCTTCACATGGATATTCCGCGCGCAATCTTTTGCGGATGCAGAATGTCCGGGTATTGTGTACAACAGACGATCCCGCGGACGATCTTAAATGGCATAAAAAGATCAGAGAGGACGCTTTTGAGATCCAGGTGCTGCCTACCTTCCGCCCGGAGAAGGCACTGGGGATCGAAAAGCCAGATTTTGCCGCTTACATCGGGAAACTGGGAAAGGTGACCGGGAAGCTGCCAGAATCTTTAGAGGAGCTGATCGATGGATTGAAGCAGCGGCTTGAGTACTTCACAGAAGCCGGGTGCAGGGTAAGCGACCACAGTCTGGAAAGCTGCTTTTACCTGCCTTCCTCCTATGAGGAAGCGGATCAGATCTATCGGAATAAACTTGAAGGAAAACCCCTCACGGAGGAGGAATGCACAAAGTACAGAGGATTTCTCCTGACAGAACTCGGGAAGGAATATGCGGAAAAAAATCTGGTTATGCAGCTTCATATCGGGGCGCTCCGCAACAATTCCACCAGGATGTTCCAAAAGCTTGGACCGGACAGCGGACTTGACAGCCTGAATGATTTCAACTATGCAGCTCAGCTGTCAGCCCTTCTGGACGCCATGGACAGAGAAGACAAACTTCCAAAGACAGTACTGTATTATCTCAATCCGAAGGACGCGGAAATGCTCGCCGCCATGGCAGGGGATTTCCAGTCTGACTCCAGAGGGATCCGGGGGAAGGTGCAGCTTGGAAGCGCATGGTGGTTCTGCGACCACAAAAATGGGATGGAGCGCCAGATGAAGGCGCTGTCTGATGTGGGACTGATTTCTACATTTATAGGGATGCTCACGGATTCCAGGAGCTTCCTGTCCTTCTCCAGACACGAATACTTCCGCAGGATACTGTGTAATTATATTGGAACTATCGTAGATAACGGAGAGTATCCGTATGATCAGAGAGCGCTTGGAAAGCTGATAAAGAATATCTGCTATGACAATGCGGTCAGGTATTTCCGGTTCTAAGCTTTGTTTTTTTATTCTTTTTCGTCCGGGATAATCAGTTCAGACCGTCCGGCCAGCTCGTCAAGAGTCACTTCGAAATAGTCGGCGATCTTAATTAGCGCGAAGACATCAGGCAGTGTGACCCCGCGTTCATAGGCAGACAGGGTCTGCCTTCCGATATTGAGCTCTGAGGCAAGCACTGCCTGCTTCATTTCCTGCTGTCTGCGCAGCCTTTTGATATTTTCACCAATCACATTTTTCATATAGCAGCTTTCTGCCTGTCCGACACCGATTTTATTTTAGCACGCAATTTATCCGTGAATAATGTATATCCAGATTATGAGTATACAGGTACACAAAAATATGGTACAGCCGGGGTTTTTTTCCAGAGCGGTCACGTGATTCGGCCTGCGGCGATTCTGGTGCATAAAATGATATCCTGAATATGAGTGCTACAATACATTGCATTTGGATATCATACCCGTTTCTTTAGGATACAATAAATGTAAAATATTAAGGGGTGTGAAGTACTTTGGATAACCGTGTGAGACAGCTGCGGTGCGAGAAGGGACTCAGACAGGAAGATCTTGCCGGGAAAATCAATGTTTCCCAGCAGACGATCAGCCGGATAGAAAACGGGATGAATTCAATTCCGGCTGATATTCTCATCCATTTGTCTAAGTTTTTTCGGGTATCAGCAGATTACATATTAAAATTGTCCGACACAAGAGTGACACATGAATGTCGTATTGAAGTAGAGCGCAGAATAGAAAGGGGAAAGGATTTTTTCCTCGCTTTTGAGAAACTGAGCAGGACGAATCAGGAGCTGATTGCCTGCCTGATGAGACAGCTTGGGGAACAGCAGAAATAAATTCGTCCATGGAAAGTAATAAAATGGTTAAAAAAGAAAGAATCTTTGAAGGATTTTTTCTTTTTTTTATGTATTATATGGTATAATTACAATAATTTAGACGAATAGGTCAATAATATCAGAATAAGAGAGGCGGAGGAAAGTTATGCTGGAAAAAGTTGATCTTACAAAAAAATTATCAAAAGAAGAGTATAAGAAAAAAATGCCTCAGCTTGAGGCCCGGCTTGGACGGCTGCAAAGAGAATGCAAGGCGCTGGGAATCCCGATTATGATTGTTTTTGAAGGGTTCGGCGCATCAGGAAAAGGGCTACAGATCGGACGCCTGATCCAGAGTATGGATCCCAGGGGCTTTGAGGTGCATCCGATCAAAAATGAGACAGAGGAAGAACGGATGCATCCGTTTATGTGGCGCTTCTGGACAAAGACGCCTGCCAGAGGCAGGATCGCGGTCTATGACGGGAGCTGGTACCGCAGAGTCCTTATCGACCGGTTTGAAAAACGGACGAAAAATAAGGAACTGGACGCTGCCTTCCACTCCATCAATTCTTTTGAAGAACAGCTGGCAGAGGATGGAACTCTCATCATTAAACTCCTGCTGGATATTGACAGGAAGGAACAGAAAAAAAGATTTGACAGGCTGGAAAAGAAGAAAGAAACCGCATGGCGGGTGACACAGGGAGACAAAGAGCGGAATGTTCATTATGATGAATACGCCTCAATGATGGAAGATATGCTTTTTAAGACGGATACGGATTACGCGCCGTGGACCATCATTGAATCGATGGACAAACGTTTTGCCACACTTAAGATTTATACAACTGTAATCAGGGCCATGGCGGACCAGATCGAAAAGGTACAGAAGGAAAAAGCAGAGAAAGAGGCGGAAAAGCTGGCGGATGCAGAGGCGTCATCAGACGGAAAGAAGGATGTGGTATCGGAGATCGCGAAGGAAGCAGATGAAGGGATGAAAGACCTGCAGGTGTCGATCCTGTCTAAAGCAGACCTGTCTCTTCGCTATACGCGGGAAGAATATAAAGAAAAACTGGTGAAACTGCAGAAGAAGATGGAGAAGCTCCACGGCGAACTGTACCGCAGAAGAATCCCTGTGGTGCTTGGTTTTGAAGGCTGGGATGCGGGAGGAAAAGGCGGCGCGATCAAACGGCTCACAGAGCGGATGGACGCCCGCGGTTATGTGGTGAATCCGACTGCATCGCCCAATGACATCGAAAAAGCACATCATTATCTGTGGAGATTCTGGAGGGCGATGCCCAAAGACGGACATGTGGCGATCTTTGACCGCACATGGTACGGGCGGGTCATGGTGGAGAGAATCGAAGGATTCTGCACTGCGGAGGAATGGAAGCGCGCGTATAAAGAAATCAATAATATGGAGAAAGATCTGCACGATGCGGGCGCTATTGTAATTAAATTCTGGATGCACATCGATAAGGACGAGCAGGAGCGGCGTTTCAGGGAGCGTCAGGAGAATCCGGACAAACAGTGGAAAATTACGGATGAAGACTGGAGAAACAGAGAAAAATGGGATCAGTACGAGGAGGCGGTCAATGAGATGCTGATGCGCACCTCAACAGATTATGCTCCCTGGATCGTTGTGGAAGGAAATGATAAGTATTATGCGAGGATCAGGGTGCTGCGGGCGGTTGTGGAGGCGATCGAGGCCCGGCTGAGAGAAGAATAGAAAGAACAGGCGCAGTTCTTGAATTAACGGAAGGAGAGAAAATCCTATGACCATCAGAGAGCAGCTTGAGGAACGCGAACTGGAATATTTGAGTCCATATGCCACTCTGAATAAAAATTCAAAAGGAAGGATGAGAGAGGAGCCCCAGTGTGATATCCGCCCGGTCTTCCAGAGAGACCGGGACCGGATCCTGCACTGTAAGGCATTCCGGAGACTGAAGCAGAAGACACAGGTTTTCCTGCTTCCGAAGGGAGATCATTACAGGACCCGTCTGACACATACACTGGAAGTGTCGCAGAACGCGAGGACGATCGCAAAAGCGCTGCGTCTGAATGAAGATCTGGTGGAGGCCATCGCCCTGGGACATGACCTCGGGCACACGCCGTTTGGCCATGCCGGGGAGCGCGCCCTGAACACGGTTTATCATTTCTCCCATCACAGGCAGAGCCTGCGGGTCGTGGACTGCATTGAAAAAGAGGGAAGAGGACTGAACCTGACATGGGAAGTCAGGGACGGCATCCTGAATCATCAGACAGCCGGACGCCCCCATACTCTGGAAGGGTGGGTGGTCCGCCTTTCAGACAAGCTTGCTTACATCTACCATGATATGGACGACGCGATCAGGGGAGAGATCCTCACGGAGGATGACATTCCGGCAGATATAAGGGCAGTGCTGGGAAATTCATGCAAAGAACGGCTGAACCGGCTGATCCACGATGTGGTGACGAACAGCATGGACCGCCCCGAGATCAGGATGTCGCCCCGTGTGGAAAAAGCGATGGCAGATCTCCGGGCATTTATGTTTGAGCATGTCTACCTCAACCCGAAAGCAAAGGGCGAAGAAGATAAGGCGGTGCATATGATCGAGCAGCTCTTTGATTATTATACAAGACATCCCTGCGATATGCCCGGGCAGTTTAAACATGCTCTGGAAAATTCTGATACAGACAGAGAACAGATCGTCTGTGATTACATAGCGGGAATGACAGACTCTTATGCGGTGAAAAAATTTCAGGATTTGTTTGTCCCGGAAGCGTGGAAAGTATGAGGCGGTGAAAAATTTAAAAAAATAAAGGAAAGAAAAAACTTTTGTCGAATATATATTATAGGGTATTCTTTATGGAGGCGAAGCATGTACTATCCGGATGAGCTGATCGAAGAGATAAGGACAAGAAATGATATAGTAGATGTGATATCCGGATACGTCCGGCTGCAGAAAAAGGGCAGTTCCTATTTTGGGCTGTGCCCCTTTCACAACGAAAAATCCCCTTCGTTTTCCGTGAGCAGACAGAAGCAGATGTATTACTGTTTCGGATGCGGGGCGGGAGGCAACGTGTATACGTTCCTCATGGAATATGAGAACTTTTCTTTTGTGGAGGCAGTGAAATACCTGGCGGACAGGGCGGGGATCGAGCTTCCGGAGGAGGAATACTCGAAAGAGGCAAAAGCAAGGGCAGACCTGAAGACATCGATCCTGGAAGTGAATAAGACTGCCGCAAAATATTTTTACGCCCAGCTCAAATCCGAGAGAGGGCTCCAGGCGTATACATATCTGAAGGACAGGGGCCTGTCCGATGAGACGATCACAGCGTTCGGCCTGGGATATTCCAATAAATACAGCGATGACCTGTATAAGTATCTCAGAGGGAAAGGGTACGGAGAGGAGCTGATCCGGCAGGCGGGACTGGTAAATACAGACGAGAAGCATGGAGTGTATGACAAGTTCTGGAACCGGGTCATCTTCCCGATCATGGATGTGAACAGCCGGGTCATCGGTTTCGGCGGGCGGGTCATGGGCGATGCAAAACCCAAATACCTGAATTCCCCGGAAACTCCGGTCTTTGATAAGAGCCGGAACCTGTATGGACTGAACAGGGCCAGAACATCAAGAAAGGCATATTTCCTTCTCTGCGAAGGATATATGGATGTAATCTCCCTGCATCAGGCAGGATTTACAAATGCGGTGGCGTCGCTTGGGACAGCGCTCACACCGGGACACGCTTCTCTGATCAAACGGTACGTTCAGGAGGTATACCTGACATATGACAGCGATGACGCAGGAACGCGCGCTGCGCTCCGAGCGGTGCCGATCCTGAGGGAAGCGGGGATCTCTGCGAAGGTGGTGCGGATGGATCCTTATAAAGATCCGGATGAATTCATCAAAAACCTGGGTGCGGAGGAATATGAAAAGCGGATCCGGAATGCGCGGAACGGCTTTCTGTTTACCCTTGAGATGCTGGAAAGGGAATATGATATGGCATCTCCGGAGGGGAAGACCGATTTCTTCCGGGAGACGGCAAGGCGTCTGCTGAGTTTTGAGGATGAGCTTGAGCGGAATAATTACATAGAGGCTGTATCCTCCGCCTATAAAGTCAGCAGAGAGAGTCTGGAAAAGCTGGTCTCCAGGGCTGCGGTCAGCGCCGGACTGGCAAAGCCGGTCAGCCGCCCGAAGCGGGCGGAGGGCACAGAAAAATCAAAGGAGGATGGCATCCTGACATCTCAGAAAGCGCTCCTTACCTGGATGATCGAAAGCGAAAAGCTGTACAGAACGATCAGCAGCCTGATCAGCCCGGATGATTTTACTGAAGGCATATACCGCACAGTGGCGGAGTTATTGTATGAACAGCATGAAAACGGCGGCCTGGACCCGGCGAAGATACTGGACCACTTTACGGAGGAAGCGGAGCACAGGGAGGCTGCTTCCCTCTTTCACACAAAGATACGGGAGCTGCACTCAAAAGAAGAAGAGGCACAGGCGCTCAAAGAGATTATACTGAGAGTCAAAGCACACGGCATCGATGCGAAGACATCAGAGCTGGATCCCACAGATATGGCGGGATTACAGCGTCTGATGGAAGAGAAGCGAAAGCTGGAGGACCTCAGAACACTGCATATTTCTATTGATTAAGGATAAAATAAAACAAGATAGCCCGCGCTCCCGCGCCGGCGAAGGAAGGATGGACACATGGAAGAAAACACACAGAAATTTCTGGAAAGAATGAAGGAACTCGTAGCGCTCGGGAAAAAGAAAAAAAGTGTGCTGGAAGTTCAGGAGATCAATGATTTCTTTGCAGATATCGTATTGAGTCCAGAGCAGATGGAAAAGGTGTTCGACTATCTGGAGGCAAATAATATTGACGTGCTCCGGATCAGCGCGGATGTGGATGACACAGACGTGGATATCGACGATATGATATCCGGCGAGGATGAGGTAGACATGGAACATATCGACCTATCCGTGCCGGAGGGTGTGAGCATCGAAGATCCGGTCCGCATGTATCTGAAAGAGATCGGAAAAGTCCCCCTTCTGAATGCGGAAAGGGAGATCGAGCTTGCAAAAAGAATGGAAGAAGGAGACGAGGAGGCGAAAAAAGAACTCGCGGAGGCAAACCTTCGTCTTGTCGTCAGCATTGCAAAAAGGTATGTGGGAAGAGGCATGCTTTTCCTTGACCTGATCCAGGAGGGAAACCTGGGACTGATCAAGGCGGTTGAGAAATTTGATTACCACAAAGGATATAAATTCAGTACGTATGCTACATGGTGGATCCGCCAGGCGATCACAAGGGCCATCGCGGACCAGGCGAGAACGATCCGTATCCCGGTGCATATGGTAGAGACGATCAACAAGCTGATCCGTGTGTCCCGCCAGCTCCTTCAGGAGCTGGGGAGGGAGCCGCTCCCGGAAGAGATCGCAAAGGAGCTGGACATGCCTGTGGAGCGTGTGCGGGAGATCCTTAAGATTTCTCAGGAACCGGTATCTCTGGAGACTCCGATCGGAGAGGAGGAGGACAGCCATCTGGGCGATTTCATCCAGGATGACAATGTGCCGGTGCCGGCAGAGGCGGCTGCACAGACTCTCTTAAAGGAGCAGCTCGACGAGGTGCTTGATACTCTGACCGAGAGAGAGCAGAAAGTTCTCAGACTCCGTTTCGGGATGAATGACGGAAGAGCGCGCACACTGGAGGAAGTAGGAAAGGAGTTTGACGTGACGAGAGAGCGAATCCGTCAGATCGAGGCGAAAGCGCTCCGGAAACTCCGCCATCCGAGCAGGAGCAGAAAATTAAGAGATTACCTTGACTGAAAGCCCTCGGGGACCGGGCGCGGGAAACCTGGGCTGTCACAGAGACACGGGGAAATGTATGGAATTATCAAAGAGACTTCAGGCGGTCGCAGGACTTGTGACCGCCGGGTCTGTGCTGGCGGATATCGGTACAGACCATGCTTATATCCCGATCTGGCTTGCGGAGAACGGACGGATCAGAGGGGCGGTGGCAATGGATGTGAACCGCGGTCCTTTGGATAGGGCGGAAGAGAATATACGGGAGCACGGACTGGAAGACCGGATCCGCACAAGGCTGTCGGACGGATTCGCGGCGCTGGAGCCGGGGGAAGCGGACTGCGCCGTGATCGCCGGCATGGGAGGCGGGCTGACAGTGCGCATCCTGAAGGAAGGGATAGCGCTTGTCAGGACGCTGAAAGAATGTATACTTCAGCCTCAGTCAGAGATCGAAAAAGTGAGAGCCTTTCTTTTAGAGGAAGGTTTTTTGTTTCTCTCAGAAGAGATGGTGGAAGAGGACGGCAAATACTATCCCATGATGAAGGTCGCCTGCCAGGGGAGAAAAGAAAGCCTGAAAACGGATGAGGATCCAGCGGCGGAGGACCGGCGTGGAAACGACTGGGATGAGACGGAGCTGTTATATGGGAGATATCTTCTGCGGGACAGGAATCCTGTGCTCAGGCAGTACCTGGAGCGCGAGATACATATAAAACAGCAGATCCTGAAGGGGATCGCGGATCAGGATTCCCCGAGGATAGCTGCGAGGAAGCAGGAACTGGAAAAAGAGATCAGAAAAGCAGAGAAAGGGCTGGTGTATTATGCTGTGTAAAGAGATCGTACAGGTGATAGAGGCTGCTTATCCGAGGGAGGCTGCTCTGGATTTTGACAACGTGGGCCTGCTTGCCGGGAGGGCGGAAAAAGAAGTTAAGAGAGTATATATCGCGCTGGATGCGACGGACGCTGTCATCGACCGCGCGGTTGAGGCGGGGGCGGATATGCTCATTACGCACCATCCGCTGATCTTCTCCCCGCTGAAAAAAGTGACGGATGAAGATTTTATAAGCAGGAGAGTTGTGAAACTGATCCAAAATGATATTTCTTATTATGCAATGCACACGAATTACGATGTGCTCGGCATGGCAGAGCTTGCGGAAAAGCTCCTGGACATCCGCAATACCGAAGTGCTGGATATCACAATGGAAAAGGACGGGAAGACGGAAGGGATCGGCAGGATCGGCGAGCTTGAAAGGCCCATGACGCTGGAGGAATGCTGCGTCTATGTAAAGCATAGACTGAATCTGGGGAGCCTGAAAGTATTCGGGGATATGCAGGCGGAAGTCTCCAGGCTCGCCATCTTCCCCGGATCCGGGAAAACTGCCGTCGCAGCCGCGATCGCAAAAGGGGCGGATGTGCTCGTGACAGGGGATATCGGGCATCACGACGGGCTGGATGCCGTAGAGCAGGGACTGTGCGTCATTGATGCGGGACATTACGGGACAGAATATATTTTTATCGAGGATATGAGAAAATTTCTGGAAGATAAGTTGTCTGTGCTTGATGTCATAACGATGCCTGTGATTCATCCGTTTCAGGTTATATAAATCTCAGTTCATATAAAGAATAAGGAGGGGCAGATTTGGAAATTCGAAAATGCAGTGTCTGCATCAACGGAGAGACGAGAGAGTATGACGCAGGCACTCCTTACCAGGATATCGCCGAAGAACTACAGCCGCAGTATGAGCACCAGATCGTGCTTGCCTTCGTGGATGGAAATCATCTAAGAGAGCTGCGCAGGAGAGTGGAGAAGGACTGCCAGCTTGCGTTTGTCACGACAGGTGACCCGATCGGGCATGAGGCATATAAAAGGAGTATGTGCTTCCTCCTGGTCAAGGCTGTCCATGATGTGGCGGGACATGACAGGATCGAGAGGGTGAGGATCCATTTTTCCGTGGATAAAGGGTATTATTGTACAGTGGAAGGCGGTGTTGAACTGACGGAAGGATTCCTGGAGAAGGTATCTGCCCGGATGAGGAAGCTCTCTGCTGATAAGATCGCCATCGGAAAGAGGAGTGTCCATACTTATGATGCGGTGGAAATGTTCCACAGGCACGGCATGTATGACAAGGAACGGCTGTTTGAGTACAGGCGCGTGTCAAAGGTCAATATATACAGCATCAATGAATTTGAAGACTATTACTATGGCTATATGGTACCTGATGCGGGATGCCTGAAATATTTCTCCCTGCATCTGTATGATGAAGGCTTTGTGATCCAGATGCCTGTCAGGGAAGAACCGGAGAAGGTGCCGGAGTTTCAGCCCAGCCCGAAGCTCTTCCAGGTGCTGAAGGAATCGGTGCTCTGGGGCGACTGTCAGGATATCGAGACGGTGGGCGCGCTGAATGATATGATCACAAAGAATGATATGCGGGAGGTGGTCCTGGTCCAGGAGGCCCATCAGGAACGGCAGATCGGGGAGATCGCCAAGAAGATCGCTGAGAAAGGGAATGTCAAGTTTGTCCTGATCGCAGGCCCTTCATCATCAGGGAAGACGACCTTTTCGCACCGTCTTTCCATACAGCTGCGTGTAAACGGGCTGCGTCCTCATCCGATCGCAGTGGACAATTACTTTGTGGACAGGGAGCACACGCCGAAGGATAAGGACGGGAATTATAACTTTGAATGCCTGGAAGCCATTGATATCGCGAGCTTCAATGAGGATATGAAAGCTCTGCTGGAGGGAAAAGAAGTTTATCTCCCTGTCTTTGATTTTAAGACAGGGAAGAGGAAATATGAGAACCGGCCGAAGAAGCTGGGACCCCAGGATATCCTTGTCATCGAGGGGATCCATTGCCTGAATCCAAAACTGACAGAGCTGATGGAGGATGAGAATAAATTTAAGATCTATATCAGCGCGCTGACTCAGCTCAATATCGATGAGCACAACCGGGTGCCCGGCACGGACGGGCGGCTGATCCGCCGGATCGTCCGGGATGCACGCACGAGAGGCGCTTCTGCCACGAAGACGATCGCCATGTGGTCTTCTGTGAGAAGAGGAGAGGAGGAGAATATCTTTCCTTTCCAGGAGCAGGCTGACGTGATGTTTAATTCCTCCCTTCTCTATGAACTCGCTGTGCTTAAACAGTATGTGGAACCGCTGCTGTTCGGCGTGGACAAAGATTCAGAGGAATATCTGGAAGCCAAGAGGCTGCTGAAGTTTTTTGATTATTTTGTAGGGATCGGAAGCGAATATATTCCGACCAATTCCCTGCTGAGAGAATTTATCGGGGGAGGATGCTTTCACGTATGAAAAAACGGGGAGAAGATACAATGGAGAAAAAGGGAGAGCAGTATATTGATGCGGCAGGGGATGCGTTTTGCATCCCCTGTATTTTCATGCCGACGGCGGCGGTCCGGGCACAAAAAAACCTCGTTTGAAACGAGGCTCTTTAATGAATAGCGGAAACTGGATTTGAACCAGCGACACCACGGGTATGAACCGTGTGCTCTAGCCAACTGAGCTATTCCGCCATATTAGGTTATATATGGGGCCTATAGGGCTCGAACCTATGACCCTCTGCTTGTAAGGCAGATGCTCTCCCAGCTGAGCTAAGACCCCATATTTTAGCGGGTTTCGAAGTCCTTTCCGCAACCCGCTTTGCTATTATACTATCAGGATGAGACTCATGTCAACACTTTTTTAAAAAAAGTATTTTGAGTATTTGGACAGGGATAGTTCTGGAATTGCAATATAAGTTATGATAAAATAATACGCAGAATGATTACGGAGGATAAAGACAATGAACAATAAAACAGGGTATGGATTACGGATTGTACTGGGAGGCTATCTGGCCTACCTGGGCATCAGGATGCTCGTCCAGACAGTAAATGACAGACCGGAGAATATGATGTTCATGGGGACGATGGCAGTTCTTTTTGCAGTGGCAGGTATCGCATATGCAGGACACAGTCTGAAAAAAGTGTGGGGGAGCAGAAAGGAAGAGACAAAATCCTCCGAAGAAGAAAAGACCGGGGCGGATGGAGCTCCGGAGGAAACAGCAGATGCTGCAGGAGAAGAGAGAGAAGAGATGGAGAATAACGATAAGGAGAAGTGACGATGAGGACAGGTATGGGATATGACGTTCACAGGCTGACTGAGGGCAGAAAACTGATTCTGGGAGGAGTGGAGATCCCCTATGAAAAAGGGCTCCTGGGACATTCTGATGCGGATGTGCTTGTGCACGCGGTGATGGACGCCCTGCTGGGGGCCGCGGCTCTGGGAGATATCGGAAAGCATTTCCCGGATACAGACCCCCAATATGAAGGGATTTCCAGTATCCGGCTTCTTGAGCATGTGGGCAGAATTTTGGATGAAAAAGGGTATGTGATCGAGAACATCGACGCTACGATTATCGCGCAGCATCCAAGAATGCGCCCTTATATTGACCAGATGCGGGAGAATATCGCAGAGGCGCTGAAAATCGAGACAGATCAGGTGAATGTAAAGGCGACGACAGAGGAAGGGCTTGGATTCACCGGTACAGGAGAGGGCATTTCCTCCCAGGCGATCTGCGCAGTGGAGAAGTATACAAATTACGGGAGCGTGGATGTGACGGACGGAAGTCCGGCATGCGGCGGATGCTGCGCCCGTGCGGCGGGAAAGGATGATCAGAATGATACTGCGCAGGCTTGATCCGGCGGAACACGGGAAGACGAGAAGACTTTGGGAGGAGGTCTTTCCGGATGACACAAAAGCTTTTCTGGATTACTATTATTATATCAGGACAAGGGACAATGCAATCTATGTTATAGAGGAAGAGGGGGAAATCTGCTCCATGCTTCAGCTCAACCCATATACAGTCAGGGTGGAGGGGCAAGAGTTCCCGTCCGCCTATGTGATTGCGGTCGCCACGAGAAAGGAATACCGAAGCCGTGGCTATATGGGAGCCCTGCTCAGGACTTCCCTGAAAGAGATGTACAGCAGGGGGATCCCGTTTACGTTTCTGATGCCCGCGGCGGAAGCGATCTATACGCCGTATGATTTCCGGTATATATACAGCCAGGACACAGGGACGCTGATCCGCGGGAAAAGAGACGGAGCGCTGTACTGGAAGAGTGAGGGAGACAGCCCGGTCCATTCTGAAATAAAGGCTGAGGTAAAAGCCGCGGAGCTGGAAAAAGGATGGGGAGGTAACGTCCTCTCTTCGGACGCTGGACTCTGGGATGCAGAAGAGCTGTCCGGCTTTTTTGAAGACAATTTTGCGGACAGGTTCCAGGTGTGTACGGTAAGGGATGCCGCATATTATCAGACGATGATTCTGGAGCAGCAGAGCGAAAGGGGCGGCGTGCGGCTCATGCGCCGGGACGGCGCCCTGAAAGGGTTTTATGCCTATGCAGGAGAGGAAGGGCTGGAGATCCGGGAACCGCTCTTCCTGCCGGGATACGAGGAGGATTTCAGAAGCTCTGCGGAAGAACTGGCGGACAGGATGCAGGAGGGGCGGCAAAGAGAGACGGAACAGCAGGGAGATGTAAGCCAGCAGGAAATCCCGGTCTACGCGTGTCCGGCGGAATATGCGGATCGCAGGAAACCGCTCATCATGGCCAGGATCGTCAGCCTCAGAAAGCTGCTGTCCGCATTAAAGGTACCGGAAGAAGAGAGCGTGAATTGTTCTTTCGCTGTGATCGATCCTCTGATAACAGAGAACAGCCGTGTCTGGAGGCTGACAAGCGGGATCGGTGAGACAGAGCTCCATGTAGGGGAGACTGAAGACTCGGAAGGCGTCCTGCCGGCTGCGGACCTCACGGAGCTGATTTTCGGGAGGGCGGCGCCTGAAGAACTCGCGGGCAGAGAGGGCGTGCTCCTGACAGAGAGGCTTGCCGGAGAACTCAAAAAGATCATCACACTGTCCGGAGTGTGCTTTAATGAGATCGTTTGAGCGCTTTGGGTTGACAAACTGCTGAAAGTTGCATAAGATAGGAAAGAAAGGCAAAGAACGGGAAGAGTAACGGTTTTGGTAATACTCAGAGAGGGGATGCAGCAGGCTGAGAGCAGCCCTGTATGGATAAACTGTGAAGTGCGCCCGGGAGCTGATCCTGCGAACGGACAGAGTAGCGGGATACGTGTGGCAGACGTTACAGGCTGATGAGTGAAAGAGAAATTCTTTTATTGGAGTGGAACCGCGGAAATAACTTCGTCTCTGACTGGAGGCGGAGTTTTTTATTCTATTGGTAAGTTCTCAGGACTTCCCTGCGGATGTTTTGTTGTGATAAGGAGAAAAAATGGGGCTTATATCGTATATTAAAGAAGAGATACGGGTCGTCAGAGAGAGAGACCCTGCGATCAGGTCCAGTCTGGAGGTGTTCCTGTACCCCAGCTTCCGGGTGATACTGAGATACCGGCTGGCGCATAAGCTGTACTTAAAGAAGCATTATTTTCTGGCCAGGTGGATCTCGCAGAGGGCGGCGAGGAAGACCGGGATCGAGATCCATCCCGGGGCGACCATCGGGAAAGGTCTGTTTATCGATCACGGCAGCGGCGTGATCATCGGCGAGACCACGGTCATCGGCGACAATGTGACCCTGTATCAGGGCGTGACCCTGGGAGGTACGGGAAAGGAGCAGGGAAAGCGCCATCCGACCCTGGAGGACAATGTAATGGTAAGCGCGGGGGCAAAGATCCTCGGGTCGTTTACCATCGGTGAAAATTCGAAGATCGGAGCAGGATCTGTCGTGCTGGAAGAGGTGCCGCCGAACTGTACGGTGGTCGGGGTGCCGGGAAGAATCGTCCGCATGGGGAATAAGAAAGTGCCGAGGACAGATATGGATCAGATCCACCTGCCGGATCCTGTACTGGATGATATCAGGAAGCTCCAGCAGGAGAATATCCATCTGCACGGGGAGCTGAGGCGTCTTGTGAAAGAGATAAGATGCGTAGAGGAGAAAGGAGACTATGATGAAGATCTATAATACGATGTCAAAGAAGAAAGAGGAGTTTCTTCCTCTGGAAGAGGGAAAAGTGAAGATGTATGTGTGCGGGCCTACGGTATATAACTTTATCCATATCGGGAATGCCCGCCCGATGATCGCGTTCGATACGGTGAGACGCTATTTTGAGTATAAAGGGTATGATGTAAATTTTGTGTCAAATTTCACGGACGTGGATGATAAGATCATCAAGAAAGCGATCGAGGAGGGCGTGACCGCGGAGGAGATCTCAAAGCGCTATATCGCCGAGTGCAAAAAGGATATGGAGGCAATGAATATCAAGCCTGCGACTAAGAATCCTCTTGCCACGGAGGAGATCTGCGGCATGGTGGACATGATCCAGACCCTGATCGATAAAGGCTATGCCTACGAAAAAAATGGCACAGTGTACTACCGTACCAGAAAGTTCGAGGGATACGGAAAACTGTCGCACAAAAATCTGGACGATCTTCAGTCCGGCGGCAGGACTCTTTTGGTGACCGGCGAGGATGAGAAGGAAGATCCCCTTGACTTTGTGCTGTGGAAGCCGAAAAAAGAAGGGGAGCCTGCGTGGGAGTCACCGTGGAGCGAAGGGCGTCCGGGATGGCATATCGAGTGCTCGGAGATGTCCAAGAAATATCTCGGGGAACAGATCGATATCCATGCGGGTGGAGAGGATCTGATCTTCCCTCACCATGAAAATGAGATCGCCCAGAGCGAGGCTGCCAACGGCAGGGAATTTGCAAAGTATTGGATGCACAACGGATTCCTCAACATCGACAACCGCAAGATGTCCAAATCCCTGGGGAATTTCTTTACGGTGCGTGAGATCAGCGAGAAATATGACCTCCAGGTACTCCGCTTTTTCATGCTGAGCGCACATTACAGGAGCCCGCTGAATTTCAGCGCAGAGCTGATGGAGGCCGCAAAGAACGGGCTGGAGCGTATCCTGACCGCTGCGGAAAACCTGAGGTTCCTGTCCGGAAACGCAGGGGACGGCGCGATGACAGAGGAAGAGAAGGAGCTATATGCCAGGACAGAAAAATATGTGGCTGACTTTGAGCACGCCATGAATGATGACTTCAATACAGCGGACGCGATCGCGGCTGTATTTGACCTTGTGAAATATGTCAATACCACAGCGGACGGATCCCGTTCCGGAGAATATCTGGACAGTCTGTATGCCCGCCTTCAGACACTGACGGATGTGCTTGGCATTATCGTTGACAAAGAGGAAGAGATGCTTGACGCGGACATCGAGGCAATGATCGAGAAGCGGCAGGCTGCGAGAAAGGAAAGAAATTTCGCTCTGGCTGACCAGATCAGGGATGAACTTCTGGCAAAAGGGATCATTCTTGAGGATACGAGAGAAGGAGTAAAATGGAAAAAAGCTTAGAGTTCGGGTTCGAGCATTATATGGAACAGATACCTGGTATGGGGACAGTGGATCCCCGTGCCAGCTCTCCGCTTGTGCTGGCATATATCGGAGACTGTGTCTTTGACCTGATCATCAAGATGATGGTGGCAGGCAAGGGCAACAGGCAGGTCTATAAGCTGCATGAGGAGACCAGCCATTATGTACAGGCGTCTGCGCAGTCATTTATGATGCGCGCCATGCAGGAGCATCTGACAGAAGAAGAACATGCAGTGTACCGGAGGGGAAGAAACGCGCGGAGTGTCTCCCCGGCGAAAAATCAGTCGATCACAGATTACCGGCGGGCTACGGGTTTTGAGGCGCTCATCGGGTATCTGTACCTGGACAGGGAGTATGCAAGGCTCACGGAGCTGGTGTCTATCGGGCTTGAGAGCATGAGGGCAGCAGACGGGGAAGAGAGCACAGAAGATGCAGGGAAACCATAGAATGCAGGAGAATCACAGAATGCAGGAAAATCAAGGGATGCGGGGAAATCACAGAATGCAGGAAAATTACGGCCATCAGGGGAATCATACAGAAGATCAGAGACAGGACAGGGAGCATACTCTTGTCATTGAGGGACGCAATGCGGTGCTGGAGGCGTTCCGGTCCGGGCGCACCATTGACAAGCTCTTTGTGCTGGACGGCTGTCAGGACGGCCCGGTGAGGACCATTATCCGGGAGGCAAAGAAGCGTGGCTCGGTCCTGAATTTTGTAGGGAAGGAGCGCCTGACCCGGCTCAGCCAGACAGGCAGGCATCAGGGAGTCATTGCCTATGCTGCCGCATATGCCTATGCTGAGGTGGAAGATATGCTGAAGCTGGCAGAGGAGAGGGGGGAAGCCCCGTTTCTCCTCCTTCTGGACGGGATCGAGGATCCCCATAATCTGGGCGCGATCATACGGACCGCGAATATCGCAGGCGCACACGGGGTCATTATCCCCAGGAGGCGCGCTGCCGGGCTGACGGCGACTGTGGCAAAGACCTCCGCAGGGGCGCTCAATTATACCCCGGTGGCAAAGGTGACGAACCTGGCAAAGACGATGGAAGAGCTGAAAGAAAAAGGGATCTGGTTCGTCTGCGCGGATATGGACGGAGAAGAGATGTACAGCCTGGACCTGACAGGCCCCATAGGCCTTGTGATAGGAAACGAAGGGGAAGGGGTGAGCCGTCTGGTAAAAGAAACATGTGATTTTACTGCCGGGATCCCGATGAAGGGGGAGATCAATTCCCTGAACGCATCTGTGGCCGGAGGGGTCCTGGCGTATGAGATCGTGCGGCAGCGGCTGCAGAAAGCGCGGTGACCGGGATGGGGAAATATGACAGGCTGACGGACGAGCAGCTCATCGAAAGACTCGGGGCGGGCGAGCGGGAGATTATGGACCATCTCATGGTTAAATATAAATCCATGGTCCGGAAAAAGGCCCGCGCCATGTACCTTCTGGGCGGGGAGAATGAGGACCTGATCCAGGAAGGAATGATTGGCCTGATCAAGGCGGTGCGGGACTTTGATCCGTCCCAGGGCACCTCCTTTTCCAGCTTTGCGGAGCTGTGTGTGTCCAGGCAGATGTACAGTGCGATCGAGGCGTCAAAGAGAAAGAAACATCTTCCGCTGAACACCTATATTTCTCTCTATGAAGAGAGCGAAGTAGAGAAGGACGGCAGGACGATGCCTCTGATCGATACGATCGAGCCGGAGCAGGAGACTGACCCTGAGGCTCTGTATTTTGGAAAAGAATATACAGAGGCGTTCGTGGAGCAGCTGAAGGGAAACTTAAGCGCTCTGGAAAATCATGTCCTTTATCTTCACCTGATGGGGACGGATTACAGAAAGATCGCGGAGCTGCTTGACAAGAGTCCGAAATCGATCGATAATGCACTGCAAAGGATAAAAAGCAAGGCGGAGAAGATGCTCCGCCGGGACGAGTGAGAAAGACAGGAGATGAGAAGATGAAGAAAACTACGTATTACTGGATGGCTGTTCTTGTTTTTGTGATAACGATGGCATTGTTGTATGGAGGGGCAATTATCATTTCCCTCGGTGCCGCAGTCGGAGGAGCTGTGATCGGAGGCAGCAGGGCGATTGAGATGATCGAGAGGTTTATGATAGAAAATATGAATCTTCTTTCCTGTCTGATCTATATCGTGCCGGGAGCGGTATTCCTTACATGGTATTATTTCTCCTTTGTTGAGAAGAGGGGAATCGGACAGACTCTCTATTCCCATACAAGGCGCCTGACCCCTGCGTGCTTTGGGTGGGTGGTTCTTCTGGGATTCGCTGTACAGCATGTGATTTCCCTGCTCATGGCAGCGATTTATATCGTTATGCCGTCCGCTATGGACCAGTATACGGAAATGATCGATTCTTCGGGCGTCACGGAGTATTCCATTCTGTGGGCGGTGGCTACGGTGATCCTTCCGCCGGTCGTGGAGGAGACGATCTTCCGCGGGCTGATCCTTCAGTATCTGGGACGTGCGGGCGCCAGATTTGTCGTGGCGAACCTGATCCAGGCGGTCCTTTTTGGAATGTTCCACATGAACTTCGTGCAGGGCATCTATACTGCCCTTCTCGGATTTCTCCTGGGATGGCTGGCGTACAGGTATGACAGTATCCTGGTGCCAATGCTGCTGCATGCCATATTCAACCTGTTCGGAACAGTGCTTGTGGACCTGGAGAGCAGGTTCCTCCCGGATGTCGTCCTGACACTGATCATACTTGCCAGTGTTCCGCTGCTCATCGTCACCATCCTGATGATCCACTTTGGGGTCGGTGAGAAGAAAAAGAAGATCGGAGAGGTACGGCAATGAGATTTGTGATACAGGTAGTAAAGGAAGCGTCTGTAAAAGTAGAAGGGAAGACGGTCGGACAGATCGGGAAGGGGTACCTTGTTCTGATCGGGGTCTCGGACAGCGATACAGAGGCTGTGGCTGATAAGATGATAAGAAAGATGACCGGGCTTCGGATATTTGCCGATGATAGCGGGAAGACGAATCTGTCCCTCGCAGATGTGGATGGAAGCCTTCTCCTTGTTTCCCAGTTCACTCTCTACGCGAACTGTAAGAAGGGAAACCGCCCAAGTTTTATCGAGGCGGGAGCGCCGGATAAAGCGGAGGAGCTGTATGAGTATATCATCCGGGAGTGCGGGAAGAAAGTCCCGGATGTACAGACTGGAAAGTTCGGAGCGGAGATGGAAGTCAGCCTGGTCAATGACGGGCCGTTTACCATCCTGCTGGATTCGGAAAATTTATAGGGGAGTGGGTGGAAACCGCAGAAGAAAGGGGACAGGAATATGCAGATGGAATAGTTGAGTGGCATTGGATATTAGGAGTTGGATATCGCACTTATATTGACTCCGGTGATTTATATTTGAGAATTGTTGACGGATGACATAATAAAGCAAACCGCTATTATAAACCTGGCTCTGGCTCACTTTGGTTTTCAGCAACCGAATATTGGTTATAATCATGAAAAATAAGATAAGAAAAATAGTTTTAAACTGTCTTGTGACAGCATTCATATATCTGGTGATGTACTATTTATCATACCGGGTTTTCCGTGAATATTTATTTGTATGGACAGCGGATAACAGATACTGGTATACATGGATTTTGCCATTTGTATTTATCTTCCTGGGAAAATATATTATAAGTTACAGTATAACTTTTGGCAGTATCGCCGGCACATTTGCAGGACAATATCTGGGCGGCTATATCCAGAAAATAAGAATGGAAAAGATCACGTTATATTCGACCGCCGAAGAGAGGTGGCATCTGTCCCTGCATTACGGAGTGGCCATATGGCTTGCTGTTATCCTGATTTTTTTAGTCATCGGGATATTGCTGGAAAAGAAATTAAAGAAAAAAAGCTCTTCTTAAATACAACCCGAATGAGAAACCGGGAGAACTTCCGTCTACAGTGCGGAAGTCCTCCCGGTTTCTCTGATATAAAAACAATTGCCGCTCCGGCAGATCCTCTGTCTGCTTTCGCAGCAATTCTTTAAAAGTGAAAAGCTGTCTAGGGGACTTGAACCCCCGGCCTCCGCCTTACCAAGGCGACGCGCTACCGACTGCGCCAAGACAGCCTGTCGTACGCTGTTTCATACGCAATGACTAATATACACCAGTCAGAGCACGGTTGTCAAGAAAAAAATGCAATGATTTCTGTCATTTCATGTATGCCTGACGCGGATGTGATATACTGTATAAAACACAGTGGTGTGTCCCGGACAGGCTGGAGGAAAAACTATGAAAATAGGAATGGAGGAGCTGGAAGATTTACGGGTAGGACTGGAACGATTACTGGAGTTTATCAGAAGCATGGAGCACGGAGAGCTTCCGTACTTTTATCGGTATTTTCATACCATGAAACTAAATATCGAAATGTTTTTCTGTATTGGATGCGATGACATTGCTGACTTTTTTCCTGTGCTGGAACGGGACTGGAAAGCCTCCCACACAATGTTTATCGGGGTTCAGGACTATGATCTGAGAAAGGAACATCCCGAGGCTGATCCTATGCTGTGTCTCTATTTTGCGCGGCTTGTGGCCGAGGTGGGTAAGTATTTTGAGAGGGGAAAAGCAGAATTTATAAGGGAAGGTTCTCCGGCAGTCTGAAACCGGAGGTGTCCGGTGCAGTGTGGCGCAATGGAACAGACAGAAGGAGCGAGCAGACGGGCTTTTCCGTGTGCTCGCTCCCGTATTGTCGATTTCAGTGTTTTTTCTGCTGCCTGGGCAGCTTCTTTTTCCGGCTGACCATGAATACCATGAACAGAAATGCGATGCTGACTGTCATCCACACGGAGAACACAGCAGGTCCCTGTGTGCTGAATTTGTCATAATAGCCCTTCAGATAGATGATGACAACGATCCAGGGTAGCACATAAGTCATGTATCCGCGGATGAACTGAGGAAATTTCATGCCGTTCCCGGAATTGGCCTCCCGGATAAAATTGTTCCATCCCCATCCGTTCTTATGCGTACAGAACATCAGGTAGATCACAGAGCCCAGCGGCAGGATATTGTTGGAGACAAGGAAATCCTCCAGGTCCATGATGGTAGAACCGGTGCCCAGGGGCTGGAATCCGGCGAGGATGTTGAAGCCCAGAATGCAGGGAATGCTGAGTACGATAATGATCACGATATTGATCCCCACAGACTTCCTGCGGCTGGCTCCGAACAGGTCCATGCCGAAAGAGACGATATTTTCAAACACGCCTACGATCGTGGACAGGGCGGCGAAGAACAGGAACAGGAAGAACAGCGCTCCCCAGAACCGTCCTCCCGGCATCTGCGTGAAAATATTCGGCAGGGTGATGAACACCAGACCCGGACCGGCTCCGGGTTCTACACCGAAGGCGAAGCATGCGGGGAATACGATCAGTCCGGCAGTCAGGGCGACGAAAGTATCCAGCAGCACGATGCTTAAGGATTCGCCCATGAGGGAGCGGGATTTGTCCAGATAGCTCCCGAAGATCGCCATGCCGCCCATCCCGATACTGAGCGTAAAGAAGGACTGGCTCATAGCGCCGAAGATCACATTCCCAAGTCCGGCTTCTTTCAGACGCCCGAAGTCCGGGATGAGATAGAAACGAAGGCCCTCTGACGCCCCTGTGAGGGTAATGGAGCGGGCCGCCAGCACGACCATAATCGCCAGCAGGCAGAGCATGGTGGCTTTCATGATCTTCTCCACGCCTTTCTGGAGCCCGATGCTGCAGATCCAGAAGGAGAGCAGGATGACCAGTATGGTCCAGAACATGAGCGTGCCCGGGGACTGGAGCATGGAGTCGTACTTCTCTGCGACAGCTTCGGCGGTGACGCCGGTGAACTCTCCTTTCGCCATGCGGAAGCAGTAGTAGAGCATCCATCCGCCGACCATGGAGTAAAACATCACGAGAAGATAATTGCCCGCGATGGCAAACCAGCGCGTGTAATGCCAGCGGGAGCCATCGGGTTCCAGTACATTGTAGGAAGTGGCGATGCTCTTCTGGCTTGCCCGTCCTACGCTGAACTCGCACACAATGATAGGCATCCCGAGGATCACGAGAAACAGTAAGTAAATAAGGATAAAGGCAGCGCCTCCGTACTGGCCCGCCATGTACGGAAATTTCCATACATTTCCAAGACCGATGGCGCATCCCGCGGATACGAGGATGAATCCGAGGCGTGAACCGAATTTTTCTCTTTTCATATTATCATTTGTTTCCTTTCTGTAATTCTTTTGAGAGTATAGCATGGAACAGGCGGAATGGAAAGTAAAAAGTGCGGGTTATCCGCCTCTTGTGGTCATTTGCGTTTTATGGTAAGATAATCTCCATGAAGCTTTTGCGTTATCAGAGGAGGATACAATGGAAAACGAAGCTGTTTCAAAGAATTTTATCGAGCAGGAGATCGACAGGGATCTGGCGGAAGGCGTATATGACCATGTCTGCACCCGTTTCCCGCCAGAGCCGAACGGATATCTCCATATCGGACATGCCAAGTCTATCCTTTTAAATTACGGGCTTGCCCGGGAATACGGCGGGACCTTTCATATGAGATTCGACGATACAAATCCTACAAAAGAAAGAATGGAGTTCGTTGATTCGATCAAAGAGGATATCAGGTGGCTGGGAGCGGACTGGGGCGACCATCTGTATTTTGCTTCCGATTATTTTGATCAGATGTATGAGTGTGCAGTTAAGCTTATCATAAAGGGCAGGGCGTTTGTCTGCGACCTGACTCCGGAGCAGATGAGGGAGTACCGGGGCACTCTGAAAGAGCCGGGAAAGGAGAGCCCGTACAGGAACCGCCCGGTTGAGGAAAACCTGAGGCTCTTTGAGGAAATGCGCGAAGGAAAATATAAGGACGGAGAGAAAGTGCTCCGCGCGAAGATCGATATGGCTTCACCGAATATCAATATGAGGGATCCGATCATTTACAGGGTGGCGCACATGACCCACCACAACACAGGGGACAAGTGGTGCATCTATCCGATGTATGATTTCGCTCATCCGATCGAGGATGCAATCGAGGGAATCACGCACTCCATCTGTACGCTGGAGTTTGAGGATCACAGGCCTCTTTATGACTGGGTAGTGAGAGAGTGTGAGTTTGAGAATCCGCCGAGACAGATCGAATTCGCGAAGCTGTACCTGACAAATGTGGTGACAGGGAAGCGCTATATCAAGAAGCTGGTGGAGGACGGCATCGTAGACGGATGGGACGACCCGAGACTGGTGTCCATCGCAGCGCTGAGACGCCGGGGGTTTACGCCGGAGTCCATCAGGATGTTTATCGATATGTGCGGGGTGTCCAAAGCGCAGAGTTCTGTGGATTACGCGATGCTGGAGTACTGTATCCGCGAGGACCTGAAGATGAAGAAGCCGCGTATGATGGCAGTGCTCGACCCGATCAAGCTGGTGATCGACAATTACCCGGAGGACCAGGTGGAATATCTTGACGTGGCAAATAATCTGGAGAATGAGGAGCTCGGCTCCAGGAAAGTCCCGTTCGGACGGGAGCTTTACATTGAGAGAGAAGATTTCATGGAGGAGCCGCCGAAGAAATATTTCCGGCTTTTCCCGGGCAATGAGGTGCGGCTGATGCATGCGTATTTCGTGAAATGCGAAAGCTTTGTCAAAGATGAGAACGGCAATGTGACTGAAGTACACTGTACCTATGACCCTGAGACAAAGGCGGGAAGCGGGTTTACCGGAAGGAAGGTAAAGGGCACGATCCACTGGGTTCCGGCTGCTTATGCACAGAAGGCAGAGGTAAGGATGTATGAAAACCTGATCGATGAGGAAAAGGGAGTCTATAATAAGGAAGACGGTTCGCTGAACTTAAATCCGGATTCTCTGAAAGTGATAAAGGACGCTTACGTAGAGCCAAGTTTTGAGGGCGCGGGCGCATATGACAGCTTCCAGTTTGTGCGCAACGGATATTTCTGTATTGACGCTCATGACTCTGCGCCGGATCATCTGGTGTTTAACCGGATCGTTTCGCTGAAGAGTTCGTTTAAGCTGCCGAAGTAAGGCGCAGGCTGTCAGTTTAACTGGCAGGATTAATGGGATAAGCGGAATAAGAGGGATTATGAACGAGCTGACGATCAGTTTAAAACAGGGGGATAAAATCCCCCTGTACGAGCAGATTTATTCTTATATAAAAGAAGAGATACAGAAGGGAGCCATCCCCAGCGGGGAAAAGCTCCCTTCTACGCGTGCGCTCTGCCGCCATCTGGATGTGAGCAGGAGCACTGTGGAGCTGGCTTATGAGCAGCTCCTCTCAGAGGGATATATTGAATCGCAGCCTTACAGGGGATATTTTGTGGCTGAGATCGAGGGGCTGTATCAGTTCGGTACGGAGAGCGGGGCAGAAGAGAAGAAGGAGAGGACGGAAGAAAAGCAGTATAAGTATGATTTTACTCCGAACGGGGTGGACCTGAAAAGTTTCCCATACAATGCGTGGAGAAAGCTCTCCCGCGAGTGCCTGACAGACGACCGGGCGGAGATGTTCCGGCTCGGGTGTCCCCAGGGCGAGTACGGGCTGAGAAATGCGATCAGCAGTTATCTTCACCAGGCAAGAGGGGTAAACTGTACTCCGGATCAGATCATCGTGGGAGCGGGAAATGATTATCTTCTGATGCTTCTCTGCGCGGTGCTTGGGAACCGGCACCGGGTCGCTCTGGAGAATCCGACCTACAGGCAGGCTTACCGGCTTTTTGAAAACCTGTCCTGCGAAGTGTGTACAGTGGACATGGACAGCAGGGGAATGCGAGTGGACGGGCTGGAAAAGTCCGGGGCGGACATTGCCTTTGTCATGCCGTCCCATCAGTATCCGCTTGGCACGGTCATGCCCATCCGCCGGAGGATGGAGCTCTTAAGATGGGCGGAAGGCAGCGGGGACAGGTACATCATTGAGGATGACTATGACAGTGAGTTCCGGTATAAGGGGAAACCCATCCCGGCGCTCCAGGGATTTGACGGGAGCGGGAAGGTGATCTATATTGGGACGTTTTCCAAATCCATCGCCCCTGCGATCCGAATGAGCTATATGGTGCTGCCGGAGCCGGTGTGCGCCCTGTACCGGAAACGGTGCGGATTTATCAGTTCCACTGTGTCAAAGGTGGATCAGATGATCCTTCAGAAATTTATCGAAGACGGCTATTATGAACGGCATCTGAATAAGACAAGGGCATTGTACCGAAGCCGCCACGATACGCTGCTGGCGGCTCTGAAAGAGATGGCTCCGGCTGTGCGTATTTCAGGAGAAAATGCAGGGGTTCATCTGCTGCTCCATTTCCGGGACGGAAGGAGCGAGGAGGAGCTGATCGGAAAAGCGGCTGAAAAGGGCGTGAAGGTATACGGACTGTCGGAATACTATGTAGATGGCAGGAAAAACACAGGGGAGGCAGTTATTCTGCTGGGATACGCCAATATGAACGAGGAGAAAATCCGGGAAGCGGCAGAGCTGCTGAGTGAAGCGTGGGAAACCGGCTGTAATGCTGCAAGCAGCGTTCCTTACTGATCACTTTAAACTGTTCCGGCAGCTTTGGCCGAAGAGCAGGGAGGTTATAAAAAGAGACTGTCCGGGCGAATATCTGGTTCGCCGCAGGACAGTCTCCTGTATCTTTCTATCACTGATGCCTATTCTTGTTTTGGCTCTTCTGATGCAGTTTCCTCTGATTTACGAGGTGCTCCTTCTTCTGAGCTTTCCTCCTCTTCCTTTCTGGCATCTCCTTCCGCAGTATCCTGTCTGTCTGCGCTTTCAGGATCCTTGCCGAGGGAAACATACTCCCTCCCGGATGCAGGCTTTAAGTCTGCGTCAAGGTCAAAATCCTCTTCCTCTGTGTGGTCGGAACTGTTTTCGCCGTTGTTTTCAGAATTGTTTTTGCAGAAATACGCAATCACGAGCCCAATGGCAGTTCCGATCACAGCAAAAATACTGAACCATTTGATCACCTTTTTCAATGTAATGTCTCCTTTCCCTCCGCCCGCCGCATGGTCTGCGGCATGGCGATTCACCTTTGTGGTGTTTTTCTGTATTCTAATACTTTTCCCTTTTAATTACAATACCAACACAAAAAACAGGAAATAATATTTTACAGAAAGAAAAAAGTATAGTATAATTCAAACGGCGGTCAATGATAAGCGCTGCTGATAAATATTTACAGGCACGATACGCAGGAGGAATAGAGATGGTAAAAGCAGTAGTTGGTGCAAACTGGGGCGATGAAGGCAAGGGCAAGATCACGGATATGCTCGGGAAAGAGTCAGACATCATCGTTCGTTTTCAGGGCGGAGCGAACGCGGGTCACACGATTGTGAACGATTATGGCAAATTTGCGCTGCACACACTGCCGTCCGGCGTGTTTTATGAACATACAACAAGTATTATCGGAAACGGTGTGGCGCTGGATGTCCCGAAGCTGTTTGAGGAGATCCAGTCCATTGTGGACCGGGGCGTACCGAAGCCGAAGATCCTTGTGTCTGACAGAGCGCAGATGGTGATGTCCTATCACAAGAATTTTGACGCTTACGAGGAAGAGCGCCTGGGCGGAAAATCTTTCGGTTCCACAAAGTCAGGCATCGCGCCCTTTTACTCGGATAAGTACGCAAAGATCGGCTTCCAGGTGAGCGAGCTTTTTGACGATGAGCTGCTCCGGGAGAAAGTCGTAAGAGTGGCGGAGCAGAAGAATGTGCTCCTCGAGCACCTGTACCATAAACCATTGATCGATCCTGAAGAATTATATAAAGAATTGATGGGCTATAAAGAGATGGCAGAGCCCTATGTATGCGATGTATCCCTCTACCTGCACAATGCGGTCAGGGAAGGGAAAAATATCCTTCTGGAAGGACAGCTCGGCTCTCTTAAGGATCCTGACCACGGCATCTATCCGATGGTAACTTCCTCATCCACACTTGCAGGATACGGCGCCATCGGAGCGGGCATCCCGCCCTATGAGATTAAACAGATCATTACTGTGTGCAAGGCATATTCCAGCGCGGTCGGCGCCGGGGCATTCGTCAGCGAGATCTTTGGCGACGAGGCGGAAGAGCTGAGAAGACACGGAGGTGACGGCGGAGAGTACGGCGCGACGACCGGACGGCCGAGACGTGTGGGCTGGTTTGACTGTGTGGCTTCCAGATACGGATGCAGGATGCAGGGGACAACGGACGTTGCGTTCACTGTACTTGACGTGCTGGGGTATCTGGACGAGATCCCGGTATGCGTGGGATATGAGATTAACGGAGAGGTCACCACAGATTTCCCGGTGACACATCTCCTTGAACAGGCAAAACCGGTGCTTAAGACATTTCCGGGATGGAAGTGTGATATCCGCGGCATCCGGAAATACGAAGCTCTCCCGGAAAACTGCCGGAATTATATCGAGTTCATCGAAAAGGAAGTTGGTTATCCGTTTACGATGATCAGCAACGGACCGGGAAGAGATGATATTATTTACCGCAATAAATAATATGCTGTAATCGGGAAATGTATTAAGAAATTTGATAAAGTCAGCGAAGAACAGGGGAACTGTTTCAGAAAATACCCGGCGCTCTGGGCGCCGGGATTTCCTGGACAGTTTCTCTTTTTTTTATTTTTATCAGTGTTTCTTTATGAATCGATCAATATATATACACATTTAAGAGCTATGCTTACAGAGAAAAGAAAAGACATATATTCTTTTTGCAGTTCATATAATATAAAGCTGAGATAATGCCGGCATATGGGGAATTCCCCGGCCGGAAAGAGAAGGAAGGAGGTATTTCTATGCGTCAGGACAGCAGGAAAACAACGGCAAATGTGATAACCATGGAAGAATACCTGAAAAAGAGACAAGCGATAAAGAGACAGGAGGATTCAGGGAGGAGCGACCATTCCCGCGGAGCGGACGCTCTCAGGCTGGCAGAGCTGCTATACGTGTGAGTCCGTGTCAGGATCATCACCGGAAACCCGGTCAGAACCGTCGCCCTTTAAGAGGCGGGCGACGAGTATATATGCATACAAAAGGACAGGGATAAGAATGGTCGCTGCCACGGAAGCTCTGAAAAGCCCTAAAAAAGCAGGCGAGTCCACGAGGGCGAAGATGAGGGTGCACGCGTACATGCAGACAAGTAATATTGCGCCGGTCAGGGCGAGAATACGTTTTGTTTTTTTCATGATAATCAAATCCTTTCTCTGCAATACAGTATACCGAAAAATTTAGTTTACGGCAAACAGAAATTGGTATATAATACTTACCGATGGATTTTAAGATAAAGGAGCAGAATACGATGAGCGAAAAAAGTTTGTTAGACCGGTGGCGCGACATGGCATATGACAGAAGCCTGTCAAAAGATCAGCTGGAGAAATTCTGGGGACAATACTTTACGATTGAAAGAGAAATCTATGAGCAGCTTCTCGACGATCCTGATACAGAAGTAAAGGGTACGGTAAAGGAGCTGGCTGAGAAATATGGTCAGGACGTCATGACCATGGTGGGCTTCCTGGACGGTATCAATGAGAGTCTGAAAGTAGAAAATCCGATTGAGACAATGACAGAGGATACAGAGGTAAGCCTTGCTTTTGACAAGGAAAAGCTGTATAAGAATATGGTCGATGCAAAGGCTGACTGGCTCTATGAACTTCCGCAGTGGGAGAAGATCTTTGACGGGGAGACGAGAAAGCGGCTTTACCGTGAGCAGAAAGCTTCCGGCACAGTCCGCAGGCCGAAGAAGATCGGAAGAAATGATCCGTGTCCGTGCGGAAGCGGAAAAAAGTATAAAAAGTGCTGCGGAAGAAATGCATAAATGAGATCTTATTTTCTGATCACAGGCTGTCTGTGTATCCTGTATTATCTGGTACTCGCATTTTATTCGCGCAGGCTGAGATCAACTTTTGCAGCCTTCTGGCTGCTAAGCGGCGGCGTGCATCTGCTGTTCGGATGTGCGCCGCTCCCTGTATCTTTATACAGAGCTCTGGGATGGTTCTGTTTGGGGTGCTGGATTTTGTTCTTATTTACAGAATTTAAGATCGTGCGTGCAATGCGCGCACAGTGCGATGAAGAACCGGACTGGATCATCGTGCTGGGAGCTCAGGTGCGCGGGCGGTATATAACGAATTCGCTCAGGCGCCGCCTGGACTGCGCGCTGGCCTGTGCACAGCGGTTCCCGCGGGTAAAAGTGATCGTCTCCGGAGGACAGGGACCGGGAGAAGACGTCTCAGAAGCAGAAGCGATGGCAGAGTATCTGAAAGAAAAGGGGATACCCGGAGAGCAGATCTTTAAAGAGGACCGGTCTGCCTCGACCCGGGAAAACCTCAGATTCAGCCGTAAGTATGCTGATGCGGAGCGGGAGAAAGTGGGGATTGTGACGAATGATTTCCATATATACCGCTCTTCGCTGATTGCACGTCAGGAAGGGTATCGGAATATTTGTCTGATACCGGCAGACTCAAATCCGGTATTCCAGCTTAATTATCTGGTGAGAGAATTTTTTGGTGTGCTTCAGGTTTTTCTGTTTCGATAAATTTCAAGTATATCCCGATTTGTTACAGAAGTCTGAGAATAGTTTCTGCGGATGCAGGGCATAATAAATACGGAACAGGCGGGCCGGGGAAGCTGTGCTTCCCGAACGCGTTAAATTCCAAGTGGAAATAAGAGGAGGTATGATTATGCCAGAGTTAAAATGCACCGTACAGACATGTGTACACAACGATCAGTACCTGTGCAGACTGGATAAGATCCAGGTCGGCGGGGACAATGCAAAAAATTCACAGGAGACATGCTGTGACAGTTTTCAGGAGCGCACGGAGGGAAGTTATGCAAATTCCATGAATAATTCTGTGTCAGAGGCTTCTGACCGTTCACAGGTCGACTGCAAGGCAGTGAACTGTATGTATAATGAAAACTGCGCCTGCCATGCGGGAAAGATCAGTGTAGAGGGCGGAAACGCAAGGCAGTGTGAAGGAACAGAGTGCGCCACATTCCAGTGCCACTGCGGCTGAGAAGGCGGAGAAACAACACAGATTTGAACCTTAAGATCCACAGGACGGAAGCGCGGCCCGGTGGATCTTTTTTTCTGAGGTTGCGCGGGAAAAGGGAAAGAGGTATAATCAACCTGTCCGCACTTTGCGGGAAAACGGTCAAAAGAGGAAGGGGAATCAATCATGCCGATCCGAGTACAGAATGATCTTCCGGTAAAAGAAATACTGGAGCAGGAAAATATATTCGTGATGGACGAATACCGCGCCGCGCATCAGGATATTCGTCCGCTGAGCATCGGGCTTTTGAACCTGATGCCGCTGAAAGAAGATACAGAACTTCAGATCCTGAGATCGCTCTCCAATACGCCGATCCAGGTAGATGTGACGTTTGTCAGGATGACAAGCCATGTATCAAAAAACACATCAACCAGCCATATATATAAATTTTATGAGCCTTTTGAGAATATCAGGGATAAGCGTTTTGACGGATTTATCATTACAGGCGCTCCTGTGGAACAGATGCCCTTTGAGGAAGTGGATTACTGGGAGGAATTAAAAAAGATCATGGAGTGGACGAAGACGAATGTTACCTCCACCCTTCATCTCTGCTGGGGAGCCCAGGCGGGAATCTACTACCATTACGGCATCGATAAGACACCTCTTCCGAAGAAGCTTTCCGGCGTGTACCGCCACCGGGTGAGAAACCGGAAGAACCCTCTGGTGAGAGGATTTGACGATGTGTTCATGGCGCCCCATTCCCGTCATACGGAAGTTCCCCGGGAACTTCTGGAAGCAGACGGGCGGATCACAGTGCTGGCGGATTCCAGACGGGCGGGCGTGTTCCTGTGCATGGCGGAAGAAGGGCGCCAGATTTTTGTAATGGGCCATCCGGAATATGACCGTATGACACTGGATTTGGAATATAAAAGGGATATGGAAAGGGGATTGAATCCTCAGATTCCGGAGAATTATTATCCCGACGATGATCCGGATAATAAGCCGCTGCTCACCTGGAGATCTCATGCCAATAACCTGTATACGAACTGGGTAAACTACTATGTATATCAGGAGACGCCGTATGACCTTTACGGGGAGAATAAAAATGGCGGAAGGCAGAATAAGAAGTGAAGAGAGCAAGGGGAGGAAACGCAAGTGGACGGCAGTCATTTTTCAACATTGATCAACGACTTTAAGCCCGGGATCTTCGGCGCTTTAAATGAAAAGAAAGAGGAATTGCTCCGCAATGGGAGGAAGGTATATAATCTCTCCGTGGGAACACCTGATTTTCGGCCTGCGCCACATGTGATGAAGGCGATGCAGGACGCCTGCGGGAAGCCGGAAAATTATAAGTATTCCCTGGCAGACCTTCCGGAGCTTTTAGAGGCAGTAAAGTACCGCTATGAGAAGCGGTTTGGCGTACATATCGAAACGGATGAAGTGATGTCCGTGTATGGTTCCCAGGAAGCCATGTCACACATTGGAAAGGTATTCTGTAATCCGGGGGATATGATCCTTGTGCCGGATCCGGGATATCCGATGTTTGAGATGAGTGGGATCATGGCGGGAGCGGATGTGGAGTATTATCCCATAAAAGAAGAAAACGGCTATCTGCCGGATCTGGACAGCATCCCGGAAGAGATCCTCAAAAAGACAAAATACATGATCGTATCGTATCCGTTAAATCCGGTCTGTGTCTGCGCGCCGGACGCATTTTATGAAAAGATGATCGCGTTCGCAAAAAAGCATGATATTGTTATCCTGCATGACAATGCCTATTCAGATATTACATTTACTGAGAAACCGGGGAAATCTTTCCTGTCATTTGAAGGGGCAAAAGATGTGGGAGTGGAGTTTTACTCTCTGTCCAAGTCCTATAATCTGACAGGGGCAAGGATATCATTTGTAGTGGGAAACAAAGATATCATCAGCCGGTTCCGCCTGCTGCGCTCCCAGATCGACTACGGAATCTTCTATCCGGTGCAGTATGCGGCGATCGCGGCCCTGACCGGGCCGGATGATTTTATTGAAGAGCAGAGACGCAAGTATGCGGCCCGCAATCAGGCTCTGTGCGGGGGCCTGCGGAAGATCGGCTGGAATGTGCCGGACAGTCAGGGAACGATGTTTGTGTGGGCGAAGATCCCGGACGGGTATGAGTCGTCTGCGGATTTCTGTATGAAGCTGATGGAGAAGACCGGGGTGATCGTGACGCCGGGAAGCGCCTTCGGAAAAGGCGGGGAAGGGTATGTCAGGATGGCTCTTGTAGTGGATGAGGAGACGATCGCGGAGGTGGTACGCGCGCTGGCTCAGTCCGGAATGTTCAGAGGAGAAGAAAAATGAAGAGGATAGCGAAATTTGAAAAAGTGAGTATCAGGCAGTTCAGGGAGGGGTGGACAGACACCTTCGGGAATATTGATGAGGAGGAGCTCCGGGAAATCTACGAGAAGATCAGACTGCCGAAACGCGCCACGTCAGGAAGCGCGGGGTATGATTTCTTCGCCCCGGTGTGCATTACGCTTGCCCCGGGAGAGACTGTGAAGATCCCTACCGGCATCCGGGTATGGATGGAGCCGGAGTGGGTGCTCAAGTGCTATCCCAGAAGCGGTCTTGGATTTAAATTCCGGCTCCAGCTTAACAATACGGTGGGCATCATTGACAGCGATTACTATGATTCTGACAATGAGGGGCACATCTTCGCAAAGCTCACGAATGACAGCAACGAGGGAAAGACCGTGGAGGTCAGGGCCGGAGACGGATTCATGCAGGGGATCTTCGTGGAGTACGGGATCACGCTGGATGATGACGTGACAGAGGTGAGAAACGGCGGCTTCGGCAGCACTACGAAGGAGTGAGGAGGCTGCGAAGTCTATTTCGGGAAAGAGCATATCCGCCTGTCCTGCTGCTTCGCGGGAATAAATAAAAGAGAACGGGGCACTATAACTATCATAGAGAATCATGCTGACTTCCGGCAGATAAGGAGGAACAGATCCTATGGTAGAGAAAAACACAAAAAAACTCAGTGCTTCTTTTGAAGAGAATATAAAGTATATGAATGAGATCCTTCCGGTGAAAGAGAGTTTTGATATTATCCGGCGGGAGATGGAGATCGGAGGAAAGGCGTCCGTATTCTACTACATTGACGGATTCATCAAGGATGAGGCAATGTTGAAGATTATGGATTCCTTTCTTTCTGTGTCTGAGGAGGATATGCCTGAGGATGCGGAAGAGTTTATACAGAAAAACGTGCCCTATGTTGAGGTGGACATACTGGAAGATTTTGACCAGGTCATAAGAAATGTCCTCTCAGGTCCGGCGGTGCTTTTTATTGACGGTTACAAAGAGTGTATCGCTATCGACTGCCGTACTTATCCTGCCCGGAGCGTGGATGAACCGGATAAGGACCGATCCCTGCGCGGCTCCCGCGATGGTTTCGTCGAGACAATCGTGTTCAATACGGCGCTTATGCGGCGGAGGATCCGAGACCCCCATCTCGTGATGGAGATGACAGAGGCAGGCCAGACGTCCCGCACGGATATCGCCCTGTGCTATATGCAGGACAGGGTAGACACAGAGCTTTTAAAAAATCTGAAGAACCGGATAGAAAGCCTTCAGGTTGACGACCTGAGGATGAATCAGCAGAGTCTTGCCGAGGCCCTGTTCAAAAGAAAATGGTTCAACCCATTTCCCAAATTCAAGTTTACGGAGCGCCCGGATACTGCCGCGGCATGTCTCCTCGAGGGGAAGGTTGTAATTCTGGTAGACAATTCACCCTCAGCCATGATCCTGCCCACTTCTATCTTAGACATGATCGAGGAGGCAAATGATTATTACTTCCCAACTGTGACGGCTGTATATCTAAAGGTGACAAGAGCGCTGATCACCATTGCCACAGTGTTTTTTACGCCGCTGTACTTGCTGTTTATGCAGAATGAGGAATGGCTGCCCGAGGCGTTTGCCTTCGTCACTGTTCAGGACACGGTGAACATCCCGCTTATCTTCCAGTTCCTCCTGCTGGAGTTGTCCATTGACGGTTTAAGACTTGCGGCAATGAACACGCCTACCATGCTAAGCACGCCTCTGAGTGTGATCGCAGGTATTGTCATGGGAGAGTTCTCCGTGCAGTCGGGGTGGTTTAACTCCGAGGTGATGCTATACATGGCATTCGTGGCAGTGGCAAACTATACCCAGCCCAACTTTGAGCTTGGCTATGCCCTGAAATTTATGCGGCTGATGCTGCTGATCCTTACGGCAGTCTTTGACCTTTACGGATTCATTGCAGGATGCATCCTGGTACTCTGCTTCCTGATCTTTAATAAGACATTGTCAGGGCGCAATTATATGAATGTGAAGCTGAACTGAAAGCAGTCCCTCTCCGGCAGTTTTCGAATGCCGGGGAGGGATTTTTTCTGTACACTGACACCATAAAAACAGGAGATTTGACAGTTCTGAAATTATTCGGTATTATCGAATAAAGATTCGGCAATATCGAACAACTGGTATTGTCACTCAAAAATGAGTGTGATATATTCAAAACATAATAAAGGAGAGATACAAATGAAGAAAGACCAGCCTGCTAAGACCGGCAACTCACACATTAAATCAGTGGAACGGGCGATTTTGCTGCTCGAGGCGCTTGCTCAGGAGGATACAGAAATGTCTCTGTCTCAGCTCTCACAAAAGCTGGGCTGGCCAAAGAGCACGGTCCACGGACTGCTGGCTACCCTCCGTGATTACCACTACGTTGACCAGTCTATGGAGAACAGCAGTTACCGGCTGGGTACCCGGCTCTTTGAGCTGGGAAACCGGGTGGCCCGCTCCTGGGTCATAAAGGATGCGGCGCGTCCGGTCATGCTCAGGCTTGTCAGAGAATTCGGGGAGACCGTCCAGCTTGGCACGGAGGACGACGGCGAGATCCTCTATCTGGACAAACTGGTGGCAAACTCGGTTGTCAGCATTATGTCTGAGGTAGGCGTCCGGCTCCCGATGCATTGCAGCGGCCTTGGAAAGGTGCTGCTGGCACAGAAAAGCCCGGCACAGCTTAAACGTATCATTGCCCGCAAAGGACTTCCGGCAATGACCAAACGCACGATCACAACACAGGCAAAGCTTGAGAAGGAACTGGACAGGGTCAGGGAAAACGGTTATGCAATAGACGACGGAGAGATCATGGACGGTCTGCGGTGCGTGGCAGTTCCCATATGGGACGGGACCGGGAAGGTCCGTTACGCGCTCAGTATTTCCGGGCAGGCACGCAATATATACGGCGACCGGCTTGAGCACATTATTGACGGACTCAGGCAGGCGGCAGAGGAAATCTCCTATGCCATGGGCAGCCGCAGAAATGAATATCAATGTTAGAACAGCCCGTTTCCGGGCGAAACCATACAGGTTAAAACATAATAAAAAGAAAAGGAGAGATGAATTATGGAACAGAAAAGACCTGAAATCGCAAACAGCATCCAGACAGGAGCATTCAAGACCAATTATCATGATCTTGGGAAAGGATTCCCGGTAGTATTTTTACACGGCTCCGGTCCCGGAGTCACCGCATGGGCGAACTGGAACAAAGTGTTTCCGCTTATGCAGGAGGATTTCCGCCTGATCGCTCCGGACATGGTAGGCTTTGGTTATACCGAGCGGGTTGAGGGGCAGGTTTACAACATGAATGTGTGGGTGCAGCAGACCATTGACCTCTTTGATGCGCTTGGCATTGAGAAGGCAAATCTGGTAGGAAATTCTTTTGGCGGAGCGCTGGCGCTCTCCATGGCGGTCCAATACCCGGAGCGTGTCAACAAGCTTGTGTGCATGGGCGCCATGGGCGTGAGCTTCCCCATTACTTATGGGCTTGATCAGGTGTGGGGTTACACTCCGTCACCTTCAAATATGGCGAAACTGCTGGAAATTTTTACATATGATCATTCCTTTGCCACACCAGAGCTGGCAGAATCCCGCTATCAGGGAAGTATACAGCCCGGTTTCCAGGAAAGTTTCTCCCAGATGTTCCCGGTTCCCCGGCAGAACGGCGTGGAGGATATGGCAGGCAATCAGCAGTATATCCGTGACATCCCTCATGAGACACTTATCATCCATGGCAGGGAGGACCGGGTGATCCCGCTGAGTAACTCATATAAGCTTTTGGAGCTCATCCCAAATGCGGAACTGCATGTATTCGGAAAGTGCGGACACTGGTCACAGATTGAGCGCACTCAGGACTTTGCGGATCAGCTCCTGTGGTTCTTTAAACGTTCCCGATAAAAAGAAAGCGCCATGGCGAGAGGATATTTCCCCTTCAGCCTGTGGCGGACAGACAGATAGAAGTGAGGTTGCACATGGAAAATACAAAGATACAAAAATATGCGGATATGCTCCGGGAGGCAGAGGCGTCACGAAAGTCCATCCCTCCCCTGACGGAGAGGGACGAAAGCATTGACATTGATGATGCTTATGCGATCCAGCTTGCCAATGTGGAGCACACGGTCAGGGAAGGACATGTAGTTTCAGGCAAAAAGATCGGTCTGACCTCTGAAGGCATCCAGAAGCAGCTTGGGGTAAACGAACCGGATTACGGTCACCTTTTTGCGGCAATGGAATGTCCCGACGGTATGGTAGAGGCAGATAAGCTTATGCAGCCTAAGATCGAGGGCGAGATCGCCTTTGTGTTAAAAGATGATCTGGCAGGAGGCAAAGTGACGGCAGAAGATGTGCGCCGTGCTACGGATTATGTGGTGGCAGCTTTTGAGATTGTTGACAGCAGGGTGGCTGACTGGAAGATCAAACTGGTAGACACAGTGGCTGACAATGCTTCCTCCGGCAGATATGTGCTGGGAGAGAAGAAGATGTCCCTTGATGAAGTGGACCTGCCCAACGTGCCTATGATTCTTACAAAGAACGGTGAGAAGGCGGGAGAAGGCAGAGGCTCCGCGGTACTGGGAGACCCGGCGGAGGCTGTGGCATGGCTTGCCAACAGGCTGTGGGGGTACGGCGTGACCCTGAAAAAGGGAGAGGTCATTCTCTCTGGCGCGTTTTCAGCCGCCCCGGAGGCTGAAAAAGGTGATGAGTTCACCGCGGACTTTGGCCCGATGGGGAAAGTAACGGCAAAATTCGTATAAAAAATATCATATGAAAACGTGATGGGATAGAGAGGTGGATAGAATGGACAGGATAAAAGTCGCCGTGATCGGACCGGGTAATATCGGCAGCGATCTGATGTACAAGATATTTCGCAGTAAGTATCTGGAGATGGCAATGATGGCAGGAATCGTAGAATCAGAGGGGATCCGCCGTGCCAAATCCAAAGGCGTAAAGACAACGATAGAAGGAGTGGACGGCGTGGTGCGCGAGGATGACATCCGTATTGCTTTTGACGCCACCAGCGCATCGGCGCATCTGAAATTCAACGGACCTAAGCTAAAGGAGAAGGGCATTGTTTCTATTGACTTAACGCCCGCAGCCATTGGTCCCTACTGTGTACCCGTGGTCAATCTGGACCAGCTTCAGCAGGAGCCGGACATCAATATGGTGACCTGCGGAGGACAGGCAACCATCCCTGTGGTGTATGCTGTGTCCCAGGTGGCAGGAGCCGCTTATGCTGAGATCGTGGCATGTATTTCCAGTAAAAGCGCAGGTCCCGGAACACGTGCGAATATGGACGAGTTTACAGAAACTACCAGCAAGGCGCTTGAGGTCGTAGGCGGCGCGGACAAGGGGAAGGCAATCATCGTGCTCAATCCTGCGGAGCCTCCTTTAATGATGACCAATACGATCAGTGTCAAAGTAAAAGATACGAGCGTAGGATTTGACAGGATCCGCGAAGCAATAGAGAAAATGGTAGATGAAGTAAAGACTTATGTCCCGGGATATAAACTGCGCGTTCCCCCCACTATGGAAGGCGACAGGGTGACTGCTATCGTGCAGGTGGAAGGACAGGCTGACTTCCTTCCGGCTTACAGCGGAAACCTTGACATCATCAATTCGGCGGCAGTGGCGGCAGCCGAAAAAATTGCGGAGCGTATGCTCAGGGAAGGGAGGAACGGATAATGGCAGAGCGTAAGATTACTTTTGTAGACACTACGATGCGCGACGGCAGCCATGCGGTGCGCCATAGCTTTACTGAGGAACAGGTGTCACAGATTGCCGGCAGGCTGGACAAATGCGGCGTACAGCTCATTGAACTTTCTCATGGCGACGGTCTTGGCGGTTCCAGCTATACTTACGGATTCTCCAGGACAGATGAGTTCACTCTGATGGAGGCGGCTGCCAGAGAGATCAAAAACGGCAGGCTTACTGTTCTGCTCCTGCCGGGAATCGGGACTATTGCCGATCTTAAGCAGGCTAAGGCATGCGGAGCGAAAGCTGTGCGCGTGGCGACTCATGTGACAGAGGCAGATGTGAGCGCAGAACATATCTATGCCGCAAAAGAACTCGACATGATGGCAGTGGGATTTCTGATGATGGTACATACTGCGCCAGTGGAGCGCATCGTCGAAGAGGCCAAAAAGATGGAGAGCTACGGAGCGGATTACATCAATCTTGCTGATTCTGCAGGTTATCTCATGCCTGATGATGTGAAGGAGCGCATCACAGCTGTGCGGGAGGCTGTAAATATTCCGGTGGGATTCCATGCTCACAACAATATGGGACTGGCGATTGCCAACTCACTCATCGCCGTGCAGAGCGGGGCAGATTTTGTGGACGGTACTCTCCGCGGTCTTGGCGCTGGAGCGGGAAATGCGCAGATTGAGGTGCTGGCAGGAGTTATGAAGCGGAATGGATATGAGACAGGTCTGGATTTCTATGGGCTTATGGATTTAGCTGCCGAGGTGGTGGAACCGATCATGCTCCGGCCCCAGACCATTGATAACGGTTCCCTCATGCTGGCATACACAGGGGTGTACTCCAGTTTCCTGCTGCATGTATATGATGCGGCAAAGAAATACTCACTTGACCCAAGGGATATTCTTGTCGAACTGGGCCGCCGTAAGATGGTGGGCGGTCAGGAGGACATGATCATAGATGTGGCTTATCAGCTCACACAAAAGGCATAAAACTGCAGGAGAGCAGAAGGATGAACGATTACAGGATCACAGACGGAGCAACAGGTGAAGTTTTTCTCTGTCATTCAGATGAAAATCTGCTGGCAGCAATGCACCGCTCGGGAAAAGGACCGATAAAGACCGGCTGTTTCGGCGGCGGCTGCGGAGTGTGCAAAGTCCGTATATCAGACGGCAGATATCAGGCGTTTAAGAAGATGAGCAGAGCCCATGTGTCGCCGGAGGAGGAAGAGCAGAACATCGTGCTTGCCTGCTGTGTCAGACCCCTTAGTAACATTACGCTGATTAAAGCGTAATAGATATAATCAAATTTATAACAAAGGAGGAAACAAAAATGGCACTCAACAAAACTCTACGTCCCGGACTGATTCAAATGAAGGTATTGGATCTGGATCAGACCCTGAATTTCTACACCAACATCCTTGGTCTTAATGAGGTAGGACGCACTGAAGATGGGCGTGTTATGCTCAAAGGATATGATGAGTTTGATCATCATTCCGTGACCCTTCGTCTGGCTGACGAGGCGGGGCTTGACTATGTTGCCTTTAAAGTGGATAGTCCCGGAACGCTGGAGAGCCTGAAGGAAGCCACAGAAGCATTTGGCTATCCGGTAGACGAAGTACCGGCCAACACGAATCAGCCGGGCTTTGGCAAGCGCTACGGGTTTACAATCTGCACCGGACACCGTATCGAACTCTACGCGGATGTGGAGAAAGCAGAGCAGGTTCCCATGACACACAATCCCCACCCGTGGGTGGATGTTCCCCGGGGGATGCGCGCACAGCGTTTTGACCATTGCCTGCTCTATGGGCCGAACATTGCAGAAGCTGAGAGATATTTCACGGAAGTCCTGGGAATGTTTGCGCCTGAGGTATGTAATACACCGGAAGGCAATCGGTTTGCAACATGGCTTACAAGCGGAAACAAGGCTCATGACATTGCATTTGTGGAGTATGAGAAGCCGGGCAAGATCCACCATCTGGCATTCCTTCTTCAGGATTGGAATGACATCGGCAATGCGGCGGACTTTATCGGACGCTACAGTTTAAAGCGCGATGTAGGTCCCACCCGCCATGCCATCACCCGGGGACAGACCATCTACTTCTGGGAGCCCTCCGGCAACCGTATCGAGACCTATTGCGGCGGCTATACGGCATATCCGGACAACCCGGTCCGTGTATGGGATGTATCTGAGGTAGGAAAAGGACTGTTCTACTATGAGGGAGAACTGATCCCGTCCTTCCTTCAGGTAGTGACCTAGTATGAAAAAATGAAAAAATAGAAAGATCCGTACCCTGGCAGCGTGACGCAGTAAAATAGACGCGTCATACTGTCGGGGTACTTTTATGGTTTTTGGAAGCCTGACAGTTTCATTGTTTAAAATAAAACAGTTCTTCAAATATTTTTGGAAAGTTTTCATGGAAAGAAAATATACAAATCCAGGGATTTGTTAAAATCTTGAGTTTCCGCAAACTGCATTGAAAAGATAGATATGTCCTCTCCAAGTACCAATCTGCCGTTTTTTTGAGAGTTC
>CALWDM010000014.1 GCA_944376695.1 uncultured Mediterraneibacter sp.
ACTACAACAACACTGGGAATTGCCTGCTGCTTCGAAAATATCTTCTTGACGAGACAAGCATCTTTAATGTGAACGCCATTTTTTCTGGCTATTATGAAAACAGCGAAATAGATCAGATGCTGGAACAGGATTTTCTCCGTAAGCTGTCTCCAGACGCGTCCGATCTCATCGTTCCCACAGAGATCCCCATTACCGCAAGGGAAAGTCTGCACGTTGGCGGAGACACTGTTATTGAGATCGAACGCAAAATCTTTCTGCTGTCAGCCACTGAAGTGGGGAAACCAGGGTCCAGAACCATTTTAACTGAAGGAGAAGCCCTGAAGTACTTTTTCAATAATGAGCAGCGAATTGCCTGTTTCGAAACTGGTGAAGCAGTACCCTGGTGGCTGCGGACTCCTGTTGCCTGGTACGACAATGTGGTCTGCGGCGTAGGAAGCAATGGTATTATAGGAATCGGCGGTGTGGGCACCATTAATGGGGATGAAAAAAATGGAGTCCGCCCTGCCTTTTGCATGCCCGCGGATATTCCGATATACCTTGGAGATGATGGATATTATATCTTAGGAAATCTCTGATTATATAGAAATGAAGAAGACATATGTTATTGTATCCTGTTGCCACGGGAGAAAACGAGACCCTCCCCATCAACGCTGGATAAAAAATTTTACAATCTGATAAAAGGAGAAAATTCAAATGCGGAAAGTATTTAAACGTTTTACAGCTCTGTTTCTGGCACTGGTACTGAGTATCAGTATTCTGCCGCTTACGAGCATGGCTGAAGAAATCAGTGATTTCACTGAGCCTGTGTCAGATACATCCACAACTGCAGAGAATACCAGTGATCTGAATACAGAAGATCCGGCACCTGGATCTGCGGAAACAACTGACAAATCAGCCTCTGATGTAGATGACGGTGATCAGGATCAAGATATTACAAAAGATGAATATCTTACTGCTGATGGGCTTACTGTAGAAAAAAATACTGCACAGGAATACAGTAATCAGAATGCTTTAAACGAAGATACAGGGTTCTCTCGCTATACCGTGCTAATTCTGGATACTTCCGGAAGTATGGGCGGAACTCCCAGAACAGTACAGAAGGAGGCAGCGATTAAATTCTGCAGTGCAGTTCTCAATGCCAGTGGCACAAACTATGTTGCTATCGTCAGGCTGAACACCAGTTCTTCTGTCGGCTGTACTTTTACTAATAACATTGACACTTTGACGAATTATATTAACAGCATTCCCGCAAATGGCGGTACGAACACCAATCAGGCTCTGCAGAGAGCAGAAGAGCTGCTTGATGGTATCCCTGCGGGCGAAAATGCCCAGATAATCAAAAATATTGTTCTTTGTTCAGACGGTCTTCCTGGATCCGGTTCAACTTCTGCTTCGGGTAAATATACCAGTTCTGATCATAGCAGCTACAGATATGCCAATGCTGCCTATGATACTGCGGCGGGGATCAAAGAAAAAGGATACACGATCTATTCCCTTGGTTTCTTCCACAGTCTTTCCGGTACAAATCTTGATTTTGGCCAGTTGTTTATGTCGGATCTGGCCAGTGATGGATGTTACTATGAAGTAACAAATGCTGATGATCTGGAGTTTGTCTTTGGAGAAATTGCGGCAGAAATAACAGTTTCCCCTTATGAATTCAGTTTTGCCGGTTATCTCGTCAAAGATGACGTAACTGAAACCTGTTATTACTCCGACGGATATTTCTTAAAAGACTCTGCCACTTACAACAGCCATCTGGCGACCATGTCTTTGTGTTTTTAATTGACTACCTGGTCCAGATATTCCGGCAGTTGGGCGACGGATGAACATGGAAATGACGTTCCTGTGGATGCGGAAAATACTCGTTGGATGAATGCGTATAAGCTGCTGACTGATTTAGGGTATGATAATTTTAAATTAAATGATTTCTGGGATGCTGAGCCTGCAAAAGATTCCGTTGGCGCGGTAGCTGCATCAAAAATAAATCAGTACGACAATAGTACCATGATCGCTGTTGGGGTGCGCGGCGGTGGTTACGGTCAGGAATGGGCCAGTAACTTTACTGTCGGAAAGACCGGTGAGCATGCCGGCTTCTCTGAAGCGAAGCAGAATGTCCTCAACTTCCTGAAAGAGTATATCGCAGACAATCATATTACCGGCGAAATCAAAATCTGGCTTGTCGGTTACAGCCGCGCAGGCTGTGTTGCAAATATGGTTGGAGGTGAATTAGTCGACGGCTACTCTCTGGGAGAGAATGTAACGGTAGCTCAGGATGACTTGTTTGTCTATACATTTGAAGCTCCTCAGGGCGCGTTGATAAGCGATACCTCCGGCGGAGATTATTCCAATATTCACAATATCATCAATCTGAATGATATTGTTCCTCTTGTTGCGCCTTATTCCTGGGGATTTGGCAGATATAACACTGACCGCTGGCTTCCCAGCGCAGAGACATCAGGCAGCTTCTATTCCCAGCGTTCCAATATGCTGAGCTACTATGAAGATTTTGAGGGAGATACGTCTTATAATATTCCGGAATATGGAACTCAGTTTGAGATTGTTGCCGACTGGTCAAAAATCCTTCCCGGCGGAGCTCCCTTTATTTCCATTAATTATTATGATGTTCCTACCAGAGAGATATTGGACGGATCTTCGACCTTCCTGTTTGATGGAGCGATCGGAGGCAGGGAAACCTATTACTATGATTTTCAGGCGGGTATCCGTGAAATTATGGCATTGCTGAACGGAGGAGCATTGACAGATCTTCTGGACGAAGAAATATCCGCTGAGAAGTTTTTTGAAAAGTTCTTTGGCGAACTGACGGTTAACCGGATCGTCGAAATTGTAAGTCCTATGGTTGCTCTGAATTTTGACAGCTTTGAAATTCGTAAGGAGAAAGTAAAGGACAATCTTTCTGATTTTGTGAAAGATGTTCTGGGTGACTCTGATCTGTGGGGGACGGCTGCTTTCGCGGCAGGTTTTGGCGATACGCTGACAGATACGCTTTGGCGCATCTTTGCAAGTATTCTTGACGATCTGTTTAACAAGAATACAAATACCCTGCAATACCTTGCTAATCTGATCACGATGGTAGCTGAAGGAGGCCTTGCGCAGGCCCATTATCCTGAACTCACGCTGGCATGGGTTATGTCACTGGATAGCTACTATGAAGAGAATCAGACGGATTTCTCCTGTACAAATTACCGTATTATACATATCAATTGTCCTGTGGATGTGGAAGTATACAGAACAGATACCAACACTCTTGCGGCGGCGATTACTGAGGATACTGCGCAAGATATCCCCGAAAGTTCTGTCTATGCGTATCTGAATGCGGATGGCGAGAAAATCATTATTCTGCCTTCTGATACTGATTATTCGCTTACTATTACAGCTACTGATGACGGTACTATGAGCTATGCCGTAGACGAGTATGATCTGACCAGTTCTTCCAACACCCGAATCGTCTGCTATTTCGATGTGGAAATTGCTGAGGGCGATATCCTGACTGCGATCGTTCCTGCACTGGAAGAATCCGAACGGCAAATCGCCATTCCTGAAGGTTCTTCCGCTGCATATACTCTGACTGCGGGAGATGGCCGCGGGATCACTCCCGACAGTAACGTTACCGGCGCCGCTGCCTCAAATGCTGTCTATACCGTCAGTGTTTCCAGCAACAGTACCGCCGGAACTGTGTCCGGCGGCGGTTCGTACACATTGGGAAGTTATGCAAAGGTAACTGCAGACCCTATGAATGGATGCACCTTTTTGGGATGGTATCAAGACGATGTTCTTGTTTCTGAGGATCTTACATATCGATTCGCTGTAACTGAGGATACTGCGCTTGTAGCACACTTCAGCAGTGCTGAAACTTATACATTGACAGTAGTTAAATCCGGTGACGGTACTGTTTCCAATGAACCGGTCCAGGTGACTGCAGGCACACAGATTTATCTGGAAGCAATTGCCGGAAATGCGGACGGTTTTATCTGCTGGTCGGCTTCTGCTGGGGAATTTGAAGATATCAATAGCGAAGTGACGTGGTTTACTATGCCTGAATGTGACGTTACGGTAGTCGCCTCTTTTACTTTCAATATCACGGTAAAAGATACTGAAGATGGAGAGGTTAAGATTGACAATGATTCTCCTGGTGCCGGCGAAAATGTGACTATCACCGTCACTCCTGATGAAGGAAAAGAGATTGCTGAAGTTATAGTCATGGATGAAAACGGAAATAAGATCGCAGTGACTGACAACGGTAATAACACCTATACTTATTTGCAGCCTGACAGTGATGTAACGATTGAAGTTATTTTCAGGAATATACAGAGTCCAGGTTCCGTTGATCCTTCTGGGAATTCTTCTGAAGGTACAACCGCTAACGCGGCCTCCCTGGCTACAGGCGATCACGCACCGGTTGCATTGTGGTCTGTTGTTCTCTTAGCGGCTGCAGGTATATTAATTGCACTGCTGGGAATTGTGAAGCGTTACAATCGTTAAATGCCTGTTTAAAAGAGTAGAGCTGAAAATTGGAATTTCCCTTGAGATAACAGGTTAATCAAAACGATTGGCAAATATATGGCTGTACGACGCATTTAACTGACTAAAAAAGAGCAGGCAGTTAAATGCGTCTTTTGTTATAAATATACCATTTAAATATATTCGCATTTCTCAAAATAATGCATCAGGATATCCGCGCAGTTCTCCACGCCCAGTTCGGAAGTGTCCAGGATCATGTGGTAATCATTTACATCACCCCAGGTCTTTCCGGTATGTTCATAATAATAGGAGGCTCTCTCCTCGTCAGTTCTCTCCACCTTTTCCTTTGCCTCATCATAGGTCAGGCCTTCCTTGCCCATGATCCTGCGGATGCGGTCTTCTCTGTCAGCGCATATGAAGATGTTCAGTACATTCATCCTGTCTTTCAGAATGTCAGAAGCGCACCTTCCAAGGATAATGCAAGGCTTTTCCGCCAGCTTGCGGATGGCTTCCGCCTCGCTCTCATACATATGATCGTGAAGCTGCTCTTCGATGTATGCCTTGTCATATACAGGAATATCGAGACGCTCGGAAAGTTCTTCTGCGATGATGCTTGCTCCGGTTCCGAAACGTCTGCTCATGGTGATCACTAATTTCATAAGAACTCCTCCTTCGTAAGTTAAAATGTGAGATACCTGTTATTATAACACTTCTTCCGCGATTTGTCCTGCAAGAGATATGATTTCTTCCATCTGGGAATCTTTTACAGCGGATTTGATAGTCACAGATCCGGCCAGCAGCCTCATATTTTTCATCTCGCCGATCTTTGAGGTTATGAGTTTGGTGGACTGAGGAGCCCAAGTGCCGTTCCCGAGGACTGCCACTGTGCGGTTCTGAAGCACCAGTGCCTTCATGTCTTCAAGGTAATTATCCATGAGCGGGTAGAGACTGTTGTTGTAGGTGGGAGCCGCCAGGACGATGTGACTGTACTTAAAGCTGTCGGAAATCAACTCGGACACATGCGTCTTGGAGATATTGTGCATCCGGATGTTCCTGACGCCTGCCTCAGCGAGGGATACTGCGAAGATCTCAGCTACATTCTCTGTGTTTCCGTACATGGACGCATAGGCAATCATGACACCATTCTCCTCAGGTTCATATCTGCTCCAGATATCATATTTTCCGATGATATAGTCCAGATCTGTGCGCCAGATCGGCCCGTGGAGAGGGCAGATGACGCTGATATCAAGCCCGGCGGCTTTTTTCAGCACGTTCTGGACCTGCATGCCGTATTTTCCTACAATATTTGTATAGTAGCGGCGTGTCTCGTCCAGCCAGTCTCTGTCAAAATCAAGTTCGTCATTGAAAATATTTCCGCCAAGTGCCCCGAAGGTTCCGAAAGCGTCGGCAGAGAAGAGGATCCGGTCTGTCTCATCGTAAGTCATCATTGCTTCCGGCCAGTGGACCATGGGAGCCATGACAAAATGAAGGGTATGCTTTCCGCAGGAGAACGTATCCCCTTCTTTTACAGTGACAGTCCTGCCTTCCAGATCAAAGTCGAAGAACTGGCTGATCATGGGGAAGGTTTTGGCATTGCCGATAATCTGCATATCCGGATAACGGAGCGCCAGGTCATCGATCATAGCGCAGTGATCCGGCTCCATGTGATTCACTACGAGATAATCCAGGGTGCGTCCGTCCAGAACGGCTTTTACATTTTCAAGAAACTGGCGGCCGATGGCATGGTCTGCAGCGTCAAAGAGCACGGTCTTCTCATCGAGAAGCAGGTAGGAGTTATAGGAAACTCCCTTTGTGAGCGGGAAAATGTTTTCAAACAGTTCCAGTCTCCGGTCGTTTCCTCCAACCCAGTACAGATCCTCAGTTACTTTCCTAAAACAGTGCATGATATTTCCTCCTTATATAATGACCGCACTCCGCGCGGCCGGCAAAATCTTAAGACGTATCTATTCTAACATAAAAGCAAAAATTCGCAATATGTCAGGGACAACTGGAATGTATTTATTTGAGAGCAGAGAGCAGATAAAGAGAAAAACAGGATAAATTGAAGATGAAGCTTCAGAAATTCTGTGGTAATATAGTGGCAGATCATCTAAAAATGAGAAGAAAGGTGGAAAGAAATATGTTATTTCTATGCTATCCCAAATGCAGCACATGCATAAAAGCAAAAAAATGGATGGAGGAAAAAGGACTGGAGTATGTGCTCCGTGATATTAAAACAGATCATCCCACTGCAGAGGAACTCAGAGAATGGCGCCGTAAGAGCGGACTGCCTCTGAAGCGTTTTTTTAACACAAGCGGAAACCTGTATAAAGAGCTGAAATTAAAGGACAGGCTTCCGGATATGGATGAGGAAGAACAGGCGGAACTCCTTGCTTCGGACGGAATGCTTGTAAAGCGCCCCATCCTTGTGGACGGAGAAAAAGTTCTGGTAGGATTCAGGGAAAAAGAATGGGAAGAAAATCTGATTTAGCACTTTAACCTGAAAAAGCAATGTGGTATACTGATATCAGTTCTGCCATGCGGAGGGATGCGGAACGGCTGCTTTGCATTAAGCGCCATGCAGATGCAATGGTTCCGGATTTTCCGCAATGGCATATTGAAGGAGGTATACACAATGATATGGGCAAAGGAAGAGACTCTGCCGAGAGATGAGATCGAAGCCATACAGTTCGCGAAGCTGAAAGGCACGGTCCGGTATATCTATGACAGAGTAAAGCCTTACCGTGAGAAAATGGATGCGGCGGCGGTAAAGCCGGAGGATATCCGCTCACTGGACGATCTGAGGAAGCTGCCGTTTACATATAAGGCGGATTTCAGGGATCACTACCCGGACGGCCTGTTCGCGGTGGACAAAAAGGAAATCGTGCGCTATCATGCCAGCTCCGGTACGACCGGCAAGCCAACCGTCGTGGGATACACGCGAAACGATCTGGATCTGTGGCTGAACAATGTGGCAAGACTCGCCTGTATGGGGGGAGCGACAGCAGACGATGTAGCTCAGATCTCGTTCGGATACGGCACGTTCACAGGTGCCCTGGGTCTTCACGGCGGGCTTGAGAAGATCGGGGCGTCTGTGATCCCCATGTCGTCGGGAAATACGAACAAACAGATCATGTTCCTGCAGGATATGGGCGTGACTCTTCTCGTGGCGACTCCTTCCTATGCGCTGCATCTGGGCGAGGAGATCCGGAAGAGAGGCATTGACCCCGCAAAAGACTTAAAGCTGCATATCGGGCTGTTCGGCGGGGAAGGCATGACTGAGCCAATGCGTGATGAGATGCACCGGGTCTGGGGAGATCAGTTTATCTGCACCCAGAACTACGGAATGAGCGAACTGTGCGGGCCGGGCGTGGCAGGTGAATGTACAGAGCTTTGCGGCATGCATGTCAATGAGGACTGGTTTATCCCGGAGATCATTGATCCGGAGACCGAAGAAGTGCTTCCTCCGGGTGAACTGGGTGAACTGGTCGTAACCTGTCTCGGCAAAGAAGCGCTGCCCCTGGTCAGGTACAGGACTGGCGACCTGACAAGGCTGATGTACGAGCCGTGTAAATGCGGCCGCACCACATGCAGGATCGAGAATATCTCCGGGCGCGCGGACGACATGCTTGTGATCCGCGGCGTCAATGTATTCCCGACTCAGATAGAGGAGGTGCTCCTGAAGATCGAAGAGATCGGACCGCACTATGAGATCCTCGTTGAGAGAAAAAACCGGCTGGATGTCATGACCATCACTGTGGAGCTGATCGATGACAGGCTGCTCGACAGCTACGGAAAACTGAGTGAACTGGAGAGCAGCATCCAGAGAGCCCTGCGGTCACAGTTAGGGCTAGCTACCCAGATTCGTCTGGTAGCTCCGAATACGCTGAAGCGGTTTGAGGGTAAGGCAAAGAGAGTGACAGATTTACGAAAGGATGGACTGTAAAAATGGCAGAGAAAGTGATTATGCTGGGTAACGAGGCGATCGCCCGCGGAGCATACGAGGCGGGAGTGAAGGTATCCTCCGCATACCCGGGGACTCCCAGCACAGAGATTAGCGAATACCTTGTCCAGTACAGGGACGATGTATATGAGGAGTGGGCGCCGAACGAGAAAGTGGCGGCTGAAGTTGCCGTAGGAGCGAGCCTTGCGGGGGCGCGCGCTATGGCGTGCATGAAGCATGTGGGGCTGAATGTGGCGGCTGACCCGCTGTATTCAGTGTCCTATATGGGGGTGAACGGAGGTCTTGTTATCGTGGTGGCAGACGACCCGGGATTGTACAGCTCCCAGAACGAGCAGGATACAAGGATGGTGGCAAGGGCTGCGCAGGTTCCTGTGATCGAGCCGTCGGACAGCGCGGAGGCAAAAGATTTCTTTAAGACCGCCTTTGAGCTGAGCGAGCAGTTTGACCGGCCTTTTATCTTCCGGACAACTACAAGACTGTCCCACTCTCAGGGGCTTGTAGAATTGTGTGACCGTGTGGAGCCGGAGGATAAGCCCTATGAGAAAAATGTGACAAAGAACGTTATGATGCCGGGCAATGCGAAAATCCGTCACATTGAGATCGAGAAGCGCAATCTGGAGCTGGCGGAAGCCGCCAATACACTGCCTATCAATGTGGTGGAAATGAATGACACAGAGATTGGCGTTATTACCAGCGGCATACCATACCAGTATGTGAAGGAGGCGCTGCCGGAAGCGTCCGTTCTGAAGCTGGGTATGGTGAATCCGCTCCCGAGAAAGCTGATCGAAGACTTCGCGTCAAAGGTCCATACATTATATATAGTAGAAGAGCTGGATCCGGTGATCGAGGAACAGGTGAGATCCTGGGGGATCAAAGCCATCGGAAAAGAGATCTTTACCGTGCAGGGCGAGTACAGCGCCAATATGTTAAGAGAGGCAGTCCTGAAACAGGAACTGAATCTGGAAGAGCCCGCGAAAGCTCCGGGCAGGCCGCCCATCCTCTGTCCGGGATGCCCCCACAGAAGCGTGTTCCATGTACTCAATAAGCTGAAGCTGCACGCGGCGGGAGATATCGGCTGCTACACACTGGGCGCGGTGGCGCCGCTGAGCGTCATTGACACGACCATGTGTATGGGCTCCAGCATCTCCACACTGCACGGGATGGAGAAGGCAAAAGGCAAAGACTACATAAAGAACTGGGTGGCAGTGATCGGGGATTCCACATTCATGCACACGGGCGTGAATTCTCTGATGAACATGGTATACAACAACGCTACAGGCACGGTCATCATCATGGATAACTCAACCACAGGCATGACGGGTCAGCAGGACCATACTTCGACAGGGAAGACTCTTCAGGGAGATCCGGCCTACGCGATCAACATTCAGGCGCTCTGCCGCGCTATCGGAGTGAAGAATGTGTATGAGGTCAATGCATTCGACCTGCCGCTCCTGGAGAAGACGATCAAAGCGGAAAATGAGAAGGACGAGGTGTCTGTCATCATTACAAAGTCGCCCTGTGTGCTTCTTGACAAGCAGAAAAAGCCGCTCTATATCGCCCATGCAGACAAATGCAAAAAGTGCGGCATGTGCATGAAGCCCGGATGTCCGGCGATGACAGAGAATCCGGACGGAACGATCTACATCGACGACACGATGTGCACAGGCTGCGGGCTGTGCAAAGATCTCTGTAAATTTGACGCCATCGAGCTTGTAAAGGAGGGAGAAGAATTATGGCAGTAAAGAATATTATGATCGTCGGCGTGGGCGGTCAGGGAACTCTCCTCACAAGCCGTATTTTAGGCGGCCTGACGATCGCGGGAGGCTATGACGTAAAGCTGTCCGAGGTACACGGGATGGCGCAGAGAGGGGGAAGCGTCGTCACCTTTGTGCGCTACGGCGACAAAGTGGCAGAGCCCATTGTGGAAGAAGGCCAGGCTGACGTGATCATCGCGTTTGAGCGGCTGGAAGCCCTCAGGTACGCGCATTACCTGAAAAAAGACGGGGTGCTCATCGTCAATGACTGGCGGATCGATCCCATGCCGGTCGTCATCGGCGCGGCGCAGTATCCGGAAAATATACTGGAAAATCTCGAAAAGGATCATAAAGTCTATAAGGTCAATGCCACAGAAGAGTCAAAGAAGCTGGGGAATCCCAGAGTGTTCAACCTTATCGTGCTGGGGATCGCCGCTCAGCATATGGACTTTACAAAAGAACAGTGGTATGAGGTGATCGAAAAGACCGTGCCTCCGAAGACGGTAGAGATCAATAAGAAGGCATTTGACGTTGGTTACAGCATTGCGCAGTAACCGGGACTGGAATAAATTTTTTATACAGAAGGGCGGTGATAGCAATGATCAGGCAGATATCAGTTTTTGTGGAAAATCAGCCGGGCAGCATGATGAATGTGACCTCTGTCCTTACGGAGGAACATGTGAATATCCGCGCGATCTCAACATTTGACACGCCGGAATTCGGCATCCTGCGCCTTGTAGTCGATGATCCTGTCCGAGCAAAAGACAGCCTTACAAAGAGAGGGTTCGTCACCCGGGTGACTGACGTGATCGGCACAGAGCTCAAAGATGAAAAAGGAAATCTCAATCAGATGCTCAAGATACTTGCAGACGGACAGATCAATGTGAATTATATTTATTCTTTTGTGATCCGCGAAGGAAAAGCTCCTGTCATGGTATTTCATACGGATGATTTCGAGAGAGCGGAAAATGTCCTCCGGGCTGCCGAAGTAAAGCTCGTGGAGGAAGAAGAATTATAAGGATATCAAAGGAGAAATAATAATATGGCGGCAGTATCATTGGAAAACTGGGCAGAGCGGATCCGTGATCCGAAGATTGAATGTATGAGCAGGGACGAGATGGCGGACCTTCAGAGCCGGCGTCTTGTGGATGTGGTAAAGCGAGTATACGATAACGTGGAATTTTACCGCAGAAAAATGCAGCAGAAAGGCGTGGAGCCGGGAGATATCAGATCCATCGAGGATATCGGGAAGCTTCCGTTCACTACAAAGGAAGATTTAAGAGACAACTATCCTTTCGGACTCCTTGCAGTCCCGATGAAAGATGTGGTGCGTGTGCAGGGGACTTCCGGAACCACCGGAAAGCTCACCATTGCGCCCTATTCCAAGAAGGATGTGGATGTGTGGGGAGAGTGCGTGGCAAGAGGGCTCACCATGGCGGGACTTACAGATGAAGATATCATTCACGTCTGCTATGGGTATGGACTTTTCACAGGTGGAATGGGACTGGATTACGGCGCAAACGCGCTGGGCGCGACAGCCATCCCCATGTCAGCGGGCAACACGAAACGGCAGATGATGTGCATGGAAGACCTGGGCGCTACGGCGTTCGCGTGCACGCCTTCCTATGCCCTCTACCTCGCGGAGTCCATCCAGGAGGCAGGTCTTGTCGACCATATGAAGCTAAAGGCAGGTATCCACGGGGCAGAGCCGTGGACAGAGGAGATGCGCAAGAAGATCGAGAGCATCCTCCACATTAACTGCTTCGATATCTACGGCCTTTGCGAGATCACCGGGCCGGGTGTTGCCCAGGACTGCATCCACAAGGCAGGGCTTCATGTGCACTGGGATTATTTCTATCCGGAAGTTATCGATCCGTCGACCAGTCAGCACTGTGCGGACGGTGAGACTGGCGAACTGGTATTCACGACGCTGGCGAAGGAGGCAATGCCCCTGATCCGCTACCGCACGAAAGACCTGACCAGCATTGACCACAGCACTTGCGAGTGCGGGCGTACGCTTCCGAGGATCTCCAAGTTCACCGGAAGGACAGATGACATGAAAGTCATCCGCGGAGTCAATGTATTCCCGACCCAGGTGGAGACAGCGCTCCTGTCCATAGGCGGCGTGGTAGCTCCTCACTATCTGATGATCGTTGACAGAGAGGACAATATGGACGTCCTGACCGTTATGGTGGAAGTGGACGAGAGCGTATTCTCCGACGAGATCCGCAAGCTGGACGCGCTGCGCAATAAGATTGCGGCAGCCTTAAAGACAGCGCTCGGCGTCTCCGTGAGGGTGAAGCTGGTAGAGCCAAAGTCGATCCAGAGAAGCGAGGGCAAGGCAGTCCGCGTGATCGACAACAGGGATTTGAAATAGCAGAGGGAGGTAGAAGTTATGGGAATCACCATCCAACAGTTATCGGTATTTTTGGAAAACCGTGAGGGAAGGCTGGACGAAGTGCTCTCTGTCCTTGCAGGAAATGATGTGAACATCGTTGCTCTCAGTCTGGCGGATACAACAGAGTACGGTATGCTCCGCATGATTGTATCCGATCCGAATAAAGGGAAAGCAGTCCTGAAAGAAAACGGTATTACAGCCATGCTCACTGATGTTGTGGCGCTCAGGGTCCCTCACGAGACAGGATCACTCAGCCGCGCCATGCACCAGATCGTGGAGGGCGAGGTGAATATTGAGTACATGTATGCATTTGCCAACGGCGAGGATGCTTCTGCTGTCCTCAAATGCGATGACCCGGCAAGGGTAGTGGATATCCTGCGGGGAAGCGGATTCGACGTGTGGGAAGCTTCGGAAGCGTATGTGTCCAATATAAAGAGCGCATTGTAAAGGACACATTGCAAAGAACGCATTGCGAAGAACAGCGTTTTTCCTGTCACACATCCGTAACAGGTTAAAACAATAAAAACAGAGCTGCCGTATCAAAGGTCGGAAACGATCCAAACCAATGATACGGCAGCTCTGTTTTTTAATCGCATTTCTCAGTATAGCTTTTTAATAATAAATCAAGTCTGTTTATATATTAAAAGGTACATTAAAAAATCTGATTAAAGTTTTACTACATTTGTCGCCTGCGGTCCTTTCGCGCCTTCTGTTACTTCGAATTCCACAGCCTGGCCTTCCTCCAGAGTTTTGAACCCATCCATTACAAGTCCTGAGTAGTGAACGAAGATATCGTTCCCCTCTGAATCGGAGATGAATCCATAGCCCTTCTGGTTATTAAACCATTTTACTGTACCTGTCATTGTGTTGCCCTCCATTTAAGAAAAATAAATAAGTTTCTGTACTGCCCTGCTGAGGAACAATACTGGCTCAGTGTAGCATGTTTACCAATAAAAGTCAACGGATTTCTATGATGTCCCACAAAATTATACAAAAAACCGGGGAGGCTTGTATTTGCAGAGGCAGTCAATTAGAATGGGGGCAGAAGGTATATGAAAAGAGGAATCGCTATGAAAATTTCAACAAAGGGAAGGTATGCCCTGGAGATCGCTGTGGATCTTGCGATGCACGCTGATTGCGACCACCGGGAGAGCCTGAAGAATATTGCCCGCCGGCGGGGGCTGTCCGAAAAATATCTGGAGCGGATCGTGAAAATGCTGTACAGCGCCGGGATTGTATCCTCCGCCAGAGGCGTCCGGGGCGGATACTGTCTGGCAAAAGATGCGCGGGAGATCACTCTGCTGGAAATACTGGAGGCGTCCGAGGGTGAGCTCGCACCCGTGCCATGTCTGACGCACAGGCCGGACTGTGGTATCGAATGTGATCGATGCCCCACAAGAGAGATGTGGGGGGATATGTGGCAGATCATAAAAAAGGCTGCGGGGGAAGTCACGGTGGCGGATGTGTGCACGAAATCCAGATTTAATTTATATTGACATAGTGGGAATTTGCTGGTATAACTTATATTATATAATACATATCAAAAAAGTAGGAATTAGGAGTGTGGTGCACAAATGAAGCTGTCTACGAAAGGAAGATATGGACTTCGCGCTCTGGTTGATCTTGCCGCAAATGAAGAGGGAGAGGCGGTTTCACTGGCCCGGACTGCGCAGAGGCAGAAGCTGTCGCTGAATTATCTGGAGCAGGTATTCGGGATGCTGCGCAGGGCGGGAATCGTGGTCAGTGTAAAGGGTTCTGGCGGAGGATTCCGGCTGAAACGGGATATGGATGATATCACAGTGAAAGAAATACTGGAAGCGCTGGAAGGAAAGTTTTCCATTGCGGAAGATGCCGGCGAGGATACGCAGGATCCGGTTCAGAACGCGCTCAGAGACCTTCTATGGGATGAGATCGACAGGAGAGTCAATCAATTCCTCCAGGAAAAAACCCTCGGAAGTCTGGTCAGAGAGTACCGGGAAAATCTGGAAACAGGAACGATCATGTATTATATCTGACAATAAGAAGTCTGCTGAACAGAAAATGGGAAAGGAAGGTAACGGGATGGAAAGAGAGTTAAAATTTGAAACACTGCAGCTGCATGCGGGACAGGAGGAGCCGGATCCGGTGACGGACGCCAGGGCAGTGCCTATCTATCAGACGACATCATATGTTTTTCGCGACTGCCAGCATGCGGCGGCCAGGTTCAGTCTGGCAGAGGCGGGGAATATATATGGAAGGCTGATGAACCCTACCCAGGGAGTGTTTGAAACCCGCATTGCGGAACTTGAGGGAGGCAGCGCTGCTCTGGCGGTGGCGTCCGGAGCAGCGGCGATCACGTATACATTTCAGAATCTCGCAAAAGCGGGAGACCATATTGTTGCTTCAAAATACATTTACGGCGGCTCCTACAATCTCCTCGAGCATACGCTGAGAGAGCAGGGAATCTCGACAACATTTGTTGATCCGGATGAGGAAGGAAGCTTTGAGTCTGCGATCCGGGATAATACAAAGGCTGTATTTATCGAGTCGATCGGAAACCCGAACGCAAACCTTGCGGACATCCGGAGTGTTGCGGAGACTGCGCATGCGCATGGAATTGCGCTTGTTGTGGATAATACCTTTGCCACGCCCTATCTGCTCCGGCCTTTTGACTATGGGGCTGATATCATCGTACATTCTGCAACTAAGTTTATCGGCGGGCACGGGACAGCTCTGGGAGGAGTAATTATAGAGAGCGGGAAGACGGACTGGAAGTCTTACGGCAGATACCCGCAGCTTACGACTCCTGATCCGAGCTATCACGGGGTGATTTTTGCGGATGCGGCCGGACCGGCGGCGTTTGTGACAAGGATTCGGGCAGTGCTTCTGAGAGATATGGGAGCGGCAGTGGCTCCTCTTCATGCCTTCCTTTTCCTCCAGGGGCTTGAGACACTCTCGCTGAGGGTGGAGCGGCACATTGAAAATACAGAGAAGGTGGTGGCATTCCTGGAAGCGCATCCAAAAGTGTCTGTGGTGAACCATCCCTCCCTTTCGGACAGTCCCTATCATGATCTTTATAAGGAATATTTCCCGAAGGGGGGCGCATCGATCTTCACATTTGAAATCAATGGCACAGAGGAGGATACAAAGAGATTTATCGACCGTCTTAAGATCTTTTCCCTGCTGGCGAATGTGGCGGATGTGAAATCTCTGGTCATCCATCCTGCAAGCACTACTCATTCTCAGATGACAGCCGATGAGCTGGCAGCCTCCGGGATCCGTCCGAATACGGTGAGAGTGTCTGTCGGTACGGAACATATTGACGATATACTCTGGGATCTCGGGCAGGCTCTGGAGACGGTGTGATGTACATGTAACAATGATAGCGTAAATAAAAATGAAAGATTACGACAGAAAGGAAGATGAATAATGAAAGTGTATCAGAGCATAACAGAACTGGTGGGGAAGACTCCCCTCCTGGAAGTGAAAAATATTGAAAGAGAAAAGGGACTGAAGGCGAAGGTGCTTGTTAAGCTGGAATATTTTAATCCGGCAGGAAGCGTAAAGGACCGGGCTGCTCTCAGCATGATTACAGAGGCAGAGAAGTCGGGAAGAATACAGCCGGGAGCCACCATCATTGAGCCGACCAGCGGCAACACGGGGATCGGTCTTGCCAGCGTGGCTGCGGCAAGAGGGTATAAGGCAGTCTTTGTAATGCCGGAGACTATGAGTATAGAGAGAAGGAAGCTCCTGCTCGGATACGGCGCCAGGATCGTGCTCACTGAAGGGGCAAAAGGCATGAAAGGAGCGATAGAGAAGGCTGCGGAACTGGAAAAGGAAACCGAGAACGCAGTGGTGCTCGGACAGTTTGTAAACCCGGCGAATCCGGACGCTCACTATCGGACGACAGGACCTGAGATATGGGAGGACACGGAAGGAACGGTAGATATTTTTATCGCCGGCGCAGGAACCGGCGGAACAGTGACGGGTGTTGGCCATTATCTGAAAGAAAAGAAAGCAGGGATCAGGATCATTGCGGCAGAGCCCGCGGCTTCCCCCGTTCTTTCCGGCGGAAAGCCGGGACCCCATGGACTTCAGGGGATCGGAGCGGGGTTTGTGCCGGATATTCTTGATACAAAGGTGTATGACGCTGTCAGCCAGGTGACAGAAGAGGAAGCGTATGAAGCCGCAAGGCTTCTGGCATCAACGGAGGGGGTCCTTGTTGGGATCACATCAGGCGCGGCGCTGCACACTGCTATCAGGGAGGCTGTGAAACCGGAAAATGAGGGGAAGACGATCGTAGCTGTTCTGCCGGATACAGGAGAAAGATATCTGTCCACTCCATTATTCAATTAACACCGGATACCTACCTTCGTTTACGTGTAGATCTGTGAGGGATGTCATTGCCGGAAAACTCTGTTAAATAGTGCAACAAATTGCGGTTTCCCGCTGAAACAGCAATTGAAAATTCAGAGGATGTGGTATATACTGATAACAGAATCACGAAGTCAAAGGAGGACAAACAATTATGAAAGAATTCAAATACGTGGTTACAGATCCGGAGGGAATCCACGCAAGACCGGCAGGCATCCTTGTGAAACAGGCGGCAGGATATCAGTCAGCTGTCAAAATCACAAAAGGTGAAAAGACAGCTGATGCAAAGAGAATCTTTGGAGTCATGGGACTGGGTGTCAAGACCGGAGAAGAAGTTACGATCACTGCAGAAGGAGCAGATGAGGATATAGCGATCGCAGAATTAGAGGCATTCTTCAAAGAGAATTTATAGTTTAAGGAGAATCAGGCCATGATTACGATAAGCGGTAAAAGTGTATTTGGCGGCGTATCTATCGGAAAGCTTATGTTTTATAAGAGAAGCGAGAAGACGATCAAGAGGACGCACGTCGATGATGTGGATTCAGAGTGGAAGCGATTCCAGGAGGCAAAAGATACAGCGGTATCCCAGCTGAAAGAGCTGTACGACAAGGCGATCGGGGATGTGGGTGAAGCGAACGCCATGATCTTTGAGATCCACCAGATGATGCTGGAGGATCTGGATTATCTTGAGTCCATCGAGAATATCATCCGCACTCAGGAGGTCAATGCAGAGTTTGCCGTAGCTACGACCGCAGATAATTTTGCGCAGATGTTCGCTGCAATGGATGACGCCTATATGCAGGGGCGCGCGGCGGATGTAAAAGATGTCTCCGAGCGCGTGCTGGACATCCTGTGCGGCGTTGACGCGGGGATGAAAGAGATGACAGAGCCGTGCATTATCGCGGCTGACGATCTGGCGCCGAGCGAGACAGTGCAGCTTGACAAGGATAAAGTACTTGGGTTTGCGACTATGTATGGGTCATCCAATTCCCATACCGCGATCCTTGCCCGCACGATGAATATCCCTGCCATAATCGGCATGGGAGAAGCGCTTCTGCCGGAGTACGACGGAAAGATAGCGGCCATCGACGGCTTTACAGGCACCCTTTATATTGAACCTGACGAAGAGACAATGAAAGAGATGCAGGACAAGCGGGCAAAAGACCTGGAGCAGAAAGCGCTTCTCGAGCAGCTCAAGGGCAAGGAGAATGTGACAAAGAGCGGTCAGAAAATTAATGTATACGCAAATATTGGAAATGTATCTGATCTGGGGGCGGTACTTAAGAATGATGCCGGCGGCATCGGTCTTTTCAGAAGTGAATTCCTTTATCTGGAGAATACAGATTTTCCGACGGAAGACCAGCAGTTCTCTGTCTACAAGCAGGTAGCAGAGAGTATGGCAGGAAAGAAGGTTATCATCCGTACACTGGATATCGGCGCGGACAAGCAGGTGGATTATTTCGGGCTTGACAAAGAGGATAATCCGGCGCTCGGCTACCGCGCGATCCGTATCTGCCTGACAAGACCGGAAATCTTCAAGACACAGCTCCGCGCTCTTTACCGCGCGGCAGTTTATGGGAATATTTCCATTATGTTCCCGATGATTATTTCTGTGAGCGAAGTGCGGAAGATCAAAGAAATTATTGCTGAAGTGAAGGAAGAACTCAGGAGCGAAGGCATTCCGTTTAAGGATAACGTGGAGCTTGGTATCATGATCGAGACTCCTGCTTCCGTAATGGTCAGCCGCGAGCTGGCGAAGGAAGTCGATTTCTTCAGCGTAGGTACAAATGATCTGACCCAGTATACTCTGGCGATCGACCGTCAGAATTCCAAGCTAGATCCGTTCTATGATCCGCATCATCCGGCGGTGCTCGCCATGATCAGGATGGCAGCTGAAAATGCTCACGCCGAGGGGAAATGGATCGGGATCTGCGGGGAGCTTGGCGCTGACCTTGAACTCACGGAAGAGTTCCTGAAAATGGGACTGGATGAGCTGTCAGTTTCCCCGGCAATGGTACTCCCGCTGAGGAAACGTATCAGAGAGTGCGAATAAATCTGTATTTGCGGGAGAGTCCTCCGATTGGTTAAACGGACGAAAACCGTCGATTTGATCGGGGAGATTTTCGCCGCGGGCTGGGATATGGCTCTGGTTCCGGTTCCGTAATCCGGGAAAGACGTAAAAGGGAGAAAGTGTGGCTAAAAGCAATTGTCCGGCTGGAGATTCGCCTGTGGCTCAGGCATCCGCCGGACAATTAACGCCGCGCTTTCTCCTTTTTACGTCTTTCCGGCTATAAGTTTCTGCTTTTAGCATTGTTCTGGATTTTGCAGTGATACTTACCTCGTGGAGCGGAGCCGATGCCAGCCATATCCCCGCGCTGAAAACGTCTTCAGCACAGCTGCGCTTCACTGTTTTCGAACGTTTGCCAATAGAATACTCCCCCGCAAATACAGATTTACATATTATAGTAGTGGGCGTATACGCCTCCTTTTGCGAGCAGGCTCTCATGTGTCCCCCGCTCTGCGATCCCGTCTTCGGTGATGACGATGATCTCATCCGCGCCCCGGATCGTGGACAGCCTGTGAGCGATGGTGATGGTCGTCCGGTCTTTGGAAAGCTCTTCCAGACTCTGCTGAATCCAGCGCTCGCTTTCGTTGTCAAGGGCGCTTGTCGCTTCATCCAGGATCAGGATGGGCGGGTTTTTCAGGAAGACACGGGCAATGGAGATGCGCTGTTTCTGTCCCCCTGAGAGACGGGCGCCGCGTTCTCCCACACAGGTGTCATACCCGTCCGGGAGTTCCCGGATAAAGTCGTGGATATTGGCGCGTTTTGCCGCCTCGATGATCTCGTCCATGGAAGCGCCGGGCTTTCCGTAAGCGATGTTGTCCCGGATCGTACCCTCAAAGAGATAAACATCCTGCTGGACCATGCCGATCTGGCTTCGGAGGCTTTTCAGTGTCAGAGTGCGCACATCTTTGCCGTCGATGGTGATCTTTCCGCCGGTCACGTCGTAGAATCGGGGGAGGAGAGAGCAGATCGTTGTCTTCCCGCTCCCGGACGGGCCTACAAGGGCGATGGATTTCCCGGCAGGAATCTCGATGGACACATGGGACAGGACCGGTGTGTCATCGTCGCTGTAATGGAAGGATACGTCTTCATAGCAGACCCTTCCCTTTACATTTTCCAGAGGGCGGGCATCAGGGGCATCCTTGATTTCCGGCTCTGTCTCCATGACGTCCAGGAAGCGGCGGAATCCGGCCAGGCCTTTCTGCATCATCTCGATGAGCTCTACGAGGATCTGGATCGGGCTGATGAAGATGCCGATATAAAGGGCATACATGGCGAGATCTCCGGCGTTCATGAGACCTTTGGCGATCAGGTACCCGCCGAATACCAGTGTGACAAGATACATCATGCCCTGGAAGAACAGGTTCCACCCCATAAAACCGCCCATGCAGTTATAGTTGTTTTTCTTTGAAATCAGGAATGCATGATTGCTCTTTTTAAACTTTTCCCTCTCGATCTCCTCGTTGGCAAAAGACTGGACTACGCGGATGCCTGCCAGCGTATCCTGGAGGCTGGAGTTTACATCCCCGATCTTCCGGCGGTTTTCCATAAATGTCTCCTGCATCCGCCGGTTCTGGCGGAAGGAGAAGACAAACATACAGAGCACCAGCGCGACGAGCGGCAGGGCAAGCCTCCAGTTGATCAGGAAGAGAAAGACAAAGGAGCCCGCGATCTTTACCACAGAGATGAACAGATTTTCCGGGCCGTGGTGCGCGAACTCAGCGATGTCAAACAGATCAGACACGAGCTTGCTCATCATCTGGCCGGAATTGTTCCGGCTGTAATAGGAGAAAGAGAGCTTTTCGTAATGGTCAAACAGCTGCTGACGCATATCCCTCTCCATGTGCGCGCCCATCATATGCCCCTGGTAGCTCACATAATATTTGCACAGGCTCTGGGTGACGTACATGATGAGAAGCCCTGCCGCGAGGAGGGGCAGAGCGCTCAGGATATCAGCGCTGTCCTTTGTGAAAAGCGTGTTTGTCATAGTGCGCAGGATCTGAGGATATGCCAGATCCACTAAACTGATAAAAGCGGCGCAGATCAGGTCAATAAAAAAGACCGTCTTATACGGCGCGTAATAGCTGATAAATTTTCTGAGTGTGTGCATGAAAAATCTCCTTTCTTAACGACAACACAAGTAACAGTTCAGCCGCGCCATTCGGAAAAACGCAAAGCCCGATGGCTGAACTGCTGCCAACACAATATTAGCACATGATTTTCTGATTGACAAGAATGCCGGGGATGTAATAAGGTAGTGACTGATACGGCGGCTGACGGGCGGACGCAGAGACTGGTCCCTGTTGGCACAGAACGGTACAGAACGCTGATGTACAGATCCAGGAGTCAGGAGAGCAGAGGATAAAAACAGGGAAGAAGAACGGGAGAGAACATATGAAGATTTATCTTGCCCCACTGGAGGGGATCACAGGGTGGATATTCCGCAGCGCGGTCCATGAGTGCTTCGGAGGGTTTGACAAATATTTCGTGCCTTTTATCAGGCCGAACCAGATGGGACATTTCAGCGCCAGGGAGAAGAAGGACATCCTTCCGGAGCATAATAAGGGCATGAGGACAGTGCCCCAGATTCTTACCAACAGGGCGGATGATTTTCTCCGCACGGCTGAGAAGCTGAAAGACTATGGGTATGAGGAGGTCAACCTGAACCTGGGGTGTCCGTCAAAGACTGTGGTGACAAAGGGGCGGGGCGCCGGATTTCTCGCGGAACCTGAGAGACTGGACCGGTTCCTGGGAGAGATCTTTGACAAATGTCCCATCAGGATCTCGCTTAAGACAAGGCTTGGTATGGAAGATGCGTCTGAGTTTGCGTCTCTGATGGAGATCTATAATAAGTACCCGGCGGAAGAACTGATCATCCATCCGAGAGTCCAGAAGGAGTTCTATAAAAGTACACCGGATCTTGGAGCATTTGCCGCGGCGGCGGACAGCAGCAGGAGTCCGGTATGCTACAACGGCGACATTTTCTCTGTGGAAGACTATGAGCGGTTGAAAGAACGTTTCCCGGAGACAGACCGGATCATGACGGGCCGGGGCATCCTGAAGGATCCGGCCCTTGGGAGAAGGCTCCGGGGCGGGAGAGGAGCGGACAAGGCGGAGCTGCGCCGGTTCCATGATCTTCTGTATGCAGGATACTGCGAGGAAATGTCAGGGGACAGGACGATTCTGTATAAGATGAAGGAGCTGTGGACGTACCTTGCCCCATTGTTCACTGATTCGAAAAAATATGCGAAGAAGATAAAAAAGGCGGAGAAATGTGCTGTGTATGAACAGATCATAGATGAATTATTTTCAGAGACAGAAGTTCAGCCATGAGGGAAATCTCATGGCTGAAAGCATTTCTATTCCTGCTGTCTTTTCAGGGCGGCTTCCACAAACCCTTTGAACAGCGGGTGCGGCCGGTTCGGTCTGGATTTTAGCTCAGGATGCGCCTGGGTGGCGATAAACCACGGGTGGGACGGGATCTCGATCATCTCGACAATGCGGTTGTCAGGAGAAAGGCCGCACAGTGACATGCCGTGGCTTTCCAGATCTTCACGGTAGTCGTTGTTTACCTCATATCTGTGGCGGTGGCGTTCACTGATTTCCTTTTTCCCGTACAGGCGGGCAGCCAGGGAGCCGTCCTTTAATACACACGGATAGGCGCCGAGGCGGAGCGTGCCCCCGATATCTTCTACGCCGATCTGATCCTCCATGATGTGGATGACCGGGTGGGTCGTGTCAGGCTTTAACTCCATGCTGTGAGCATCATTGTAGCCAATCGCCTCCTGTGCGAATTCCACGATCGCAAGCTGCATCCCGAGGCATAGGCCGAGGAAGGGGACGCCGTGAGTGCGGGCATAGCGGATCGCCTCGATCTTGCCGTCGATCCCGCGGTGGCCGAACCCTCCTGGGACGAGGATGCCGCTTACACCGGAGAAAATCTCATCTGCGTTTTCCGCGGTTACTTTTTCAGAATCCACCCATTTGATGTTCACTGTTGTGTGGGAATAGATCCCACCGTGTTTCAGCGCTTCCACGACACTGATATAGGCATCGTGGAGCTGGATGTATTTCCCCACAAGGGCAACCGTCACTTCCTGTGTCGGATGTTTCAGCTTATCCACCATTTCAGTCCAGTCTTTCAGGTCCGGTTCCGGGCAGTCCAGATGGAGGCACTCGCAGACAACCTGCGCCAGACGTTCCTTTTCCATTGCGAGAGGGGCTTCGTAAAGGTATTCCACATCGAGGTTCTGAAGCACATGGCTTGCGGGAAGGTTGCAGAACAGGGAAATCTTGTCCTTCATGTCAGAGGTCAGCGGATACTCGGAGCGGCATACGATGATATCCGGCTGGATGCCCATGCCCTGGAGCTCTTTTACGCTTGCCTGGGTCGGTTTCGTCTTCATCTCCTGTGAAGCGCGGAGATAGGGGATAAGCGTCACATGGATGAGGATGACGTTTTCCCGTCCTTTTTCGTGCTGGAACTGGCGGATGGATTCAAGGAAAGGCTGGCTTTCGATATCTCCGACAGTGCCGCCAACCTCGATGATGGCGATCTCCGTATCCTCAGCAGCGGGATTGCGGTAGAAGCGGCTTTTGATCTCATTGGTAATGTGGGGGATGACCTGGACCGTGCCCCCGCCGAAGTCTCCGCGCCGTTCTTTCTGGAGCACAGACCAGTAGATCTTCCCGGTTGTGACGTTGGAATTCTTTGTCAGGCTCTCATCGATGAAACGCTCATAGTGTCCCAGGTCCAGGTCTGTCTCGGCCCCGTCGTCTGTGACGAACACTTCCCCGTGCTGGACCGGGTTCATTGTGCCTGGGTCGATATTGATGTAAGGGTCGAACTTCTGCATGGTCACTGTGTATCCCCTTGCCTTCAAAAGCCGTCCCAGGGAAGCGGCTGTGATCCCTTTTCCCAGTCCGGATACGACGCCGCCTGTTACAAATACATATTTTACTGCCATTGTACATGCCTCCTGTGTGTGATAATATTGAAACTTTCCCTTAAAAAAGAGTACAGCCTGACTATGGGAAGGAAGCCGCTCCGTTGCGGTCCTTTGTCCCAGGGTAGTCAGACTGTAATATGACTTAAAAATACTTTACTAGTATACACCCCGAAATGGGAAAATACAATCTTTTTTAAAGGATCGTGTGCTCGTATACTGCCTCGCATGTAAGCTGTACGCCCAGCTTCTTAAAAATCTTGATGTCAACGTCTGAGAGCATGACCGAGGTATGAGCCTGACAGCCATACAGCTTCGGGAGCTGGGAGAGGGCAAGCCTTGCATCCGGGCTGGCTGCCGCGCTGGCAGAGAGCGCGATCAGCACTTCGTCCGTGTGCAGGCGCGGATTTTTGCTCTTTAAGTAATCGACTTTCAGCTTCTGGATCGGTTCGATGGACTCCGGTGAAATGATGTGGAGAGCATGATCCAGCCCTGCCAGCTCCTTTAATACATTGAGGAGGAGGGCAGCGGAGGCGCCGAGCAGGTTTGTTGTCTTCCCGGTGATGATCCTGCCGTCTTCAAGCTCCAGGGCAGCGGCAGGACCGCCGGTCTCTCTGGCGCGCTCCAGCGCTTTGACAGCCACGGCGCGGTCAGCGACCGTGATCCCTGCCATGTTCATGAGCAGTTCGATCTTCTGCGCTTCCTTGTCAGACGCATCTCCCTTAACAAGCGAATTCAGGGCCGCGTAATAACGGCGGATGATCTCCTGCTTTGAAGCTTCCCCGCATGCCTCGTCGTCACAGATACAGTTCCCGGCCATGTTCACTCCCATGTCCGTGGGGGATTTGTACGGGCTTTCGCCGTAGATCTTCTCAAAGATCGTATTGAGGACAGGGAAGATCTCAACATCTCTGTTGTAGTTGACCGTTGTCTCACCGTATGCTTCCAGATGGAAGGGGTCGATCATATTTACGTCATTCAGATCCGCTGTCGCCGCTTCATAGGCCAGGTTGACCGGGTGCTTGAGCGGCAGATTCCAGATGGGGAAGGTCTCAAATTTCGCATAGCCCGCGTGGATCCCTCTTTTGTGCTCGTGGTAGAGCTGTGAGAGGCAGGTCGCCATCTTTCCGCTTCCGGGACCCGGGGCAGTCACAATCACAAGCGGACGGGTCGTGCGGATATAGTCATTTTTTCCGTATCCCTCATCGCTGATGATGAGAGGGACATTTGAAGGATACCCGGGGATCACATAGTGCAGATACACCGGGATATCCAGCTTCTCCAGCCTGTTTTTGAACAGGAGCGCGCTTTCCTGGCCGGAAAACTGTGTGATCGTCACGCTTCCCACATAGAGCCCCTGCTCCCGGTAGGTGTCGATCAGGCGGAGCACATCTGTGTCGTAGGTGATGCCAAGATCCCCGCGGATCTTATTCTTTTCGATGTCTTTTGCGCTGATCACGATCACGATCTCCGCCTGGGCGCTCAGCTCTTTTAAAAGGCGCAGCTTGCTGTCCGGCGCAAAGCCCGGAAGCACGCGGGACGCGTGATAGTCGTCGAACAGCTTTCCGCCAAATTCAAGGTAAAGCTTGTTGTCGAATTTGTTGATCCTGCTGCGGATGTGCTCAGACTGCATTTTCAGATACTTTTCATTGTCAAAACCGATTCTCATTTTCCATTCCCCACTTATCTAGTTTCTCTGTTTGGTATATATGACAGACCTCGGGCGGACCCGCCGGACGGCGCGGTATGCTCACCGCAGAGCAGACCGCCGGGAGGACATATTTCGTACCCAGTATACTATAAAAAGTCATGGTTTTACAATGTTTTCATAATCTTTTTATTGATTTATGCAAAACCTGTACTTATAATGGTAATATCTGATTTTAGGAGGAAAAGAATGGATAACCAGAACAATAAGAATAATCCTAAAAATAACCGGCAGGGCTGGGGAGTGATTCTCATTACAACCCTGCTGGTCACTTTTATGGTATTGGGATTTTATTCTCTGATGCGCGGCACAGGTCCTGAGGAGATCAGTTATGATAAATTCCTGGAGCTGGTCGACGATAAAAAGGTTGAGGAAGTCAGGCTGAACAGCAGCCGGATTTATATCGTCCTCACCGATGAGGCGAGGATCGAGGAGGCGAAGGAACGGGCGGAGAAACAGCAGCAGAGCGGCGGGATCCAGGGCGTGATGGGACAGTTTCAGGATCAGTTCCTCAGCCAGCTCCAGAACCAGGAGCAAAACCAGGGGCAGAACCAGGAACCGGAGGCCGATGATGCGGAGAAATCCCCGGATTATTATACGGGGTATGTCAATGACTATACGCTGGCGCAGAAACTCGATGACGCTGGCGTAAAATTTAAAGGCGAGGTCCCGGATACAATGGGGCAGGTGTTCTTTGAGCTGTTCGTGACCATCCTTCTTCCGCTGGGACTGACGGCGCTTCTGCTGTTTTATGTCATGAAGCGGATGACAAAGGGAAGCGGCATGATGGGCATCGGAAAGAGCAACGCCAAGATGTATATGGAGAAGGAGACCGGCGTGACCTTCCAGGATGTGGCCGGGGAGGACGAGGCAAAGGAATCTCTGCAGGAAGTGGTCGATTTCCTGCATAATCCGGGCAAATACAGCGGCATCGGCGCAAAGCTGCCAAAGGGCGCGCTCCTCGTGGGACCGCCGGGAACCGGAAAGACGCTGCTCGCAAAGGCAGTGGCAGGCGAGGCAAAGGTACCCTTCTTCTCTCTGTCCGGTTCCGCGTTTGTGGAAATGTATGTGGGTGTGGGCGCTTCCCGTGTGCGCGACCTGTTCAAGCAGGCCCAGCAGATGGCGCCGTGTATCGTATTCATCGATGAGATCGATGCCATCGGAAAGACCCGTGACACGGCAATGGGAGGCAATGACGAGAGGGAACAGACCCTGAACCAGCTCCTTGCCGAGATGGACGGTTTTGATACAAACAAAGGGCTCCTCATCCTGGCGGCGACGAACCGTCCGGAGATTCTGGACCCGGCTCTTCTGAGACCGGGTCGGTTTGACCGGAGGATCATCGTGGATAAGCCGGATCTGAAGGGGCGTATCGACATTCTGAAAGTACATGCAAAAGATGTACGCATGGATGAAAGCGTAGACCTGGAAGCCATCGCCCTCGCCACGTCCGGAGCGGTTGGCTCAGATCTGGCGAATATGATCAATGAGGCTGCCATCAACGCGGTAAAACACGGGCGTCAGGTGGTAAGCCAGAAAGATCTCTTCGAGGCAGTGGAAGTCGTCCTTGTGGGAAAAGAGAAAAAAGACCGTATCATGAGCAAAGAGGAGAGAAGGATTGTCTCCTATCACGAGGTCGGACACGCCCTTGTGACAGCGCTCCAGAAAAATACAGAACCAGTCCAGAAGATCACGATCGTGCCGAGGACAATGGGGGCTCTGGGGTATGTGATGCAGACTCCGGAGGAAGAGAAGTTCTTAAATACGAAAAAAGAGCTGGAGGCAATGATCGTAGTCGCTCTGGGAGGACGCGCGGCGGAGGAGCTCGTGTTTGACACGGTGACCACGGGCGCTGCAAATGATATCGAGCAGGCCACAAAGATCGCCCGCGCCATGATCACCCAGTACGGGATGTCAGACCGTTTCGGTCTGATGGGACTTGAGTCCATCCAGAATAAATATCTGGACGGAAGGGCAGTATTAAACTGCGGAGAGGCAACGGCAGGAGAGATCGACGAAGAGGTCATGAAGATGCTGAAAGCCGCTTACGCAGAGGCTAAGAGACTGCTCGGAGAAAACAGAGAAGCCCTGGATAAGATCGCAGCCTTCCTGATCGAAAAAGAGACGATCACAGGCAAAGAATTCATGAAGATATTCCGCGAGGTAAAAGGGATACCCGAGCCGGAAGAAAACGAAACAGAAAAAACCGGAGAAAAAGAAGGAAGGATCTCAATGAAGCAAGAGTGAGATTTGTATTTGCGGGGAAGCCAGCTGATTGATGAAACGTCCGAAAACACCGAAGCAGATGTATCGAAGACGTATTCAGCGCGGGAATATGGCTGGCATCGGCTCCGCTCCATGAGGCAAGTATAACAACAAAATCCGGAACTATGCGAAAAGCAGAAACTGGCAGGGGGCAACCCACCTTCGGCTCAGACAATCCCCTGCCAGTTTCAACGCATAGTTCCGGATTTTCAGTTATACTAAGCCTCATTCCGAAGTCGCCTCAACCAGCCATATCCTCGCGCTGAAAGGTGTTCGAAAAGGCGCTTCGCTGTTTTCTGGTTTTGCTCAAGACGGAAGGCTCCCGGCAAATCCAGATTTCACGATTGATTTTTGAATTTGAAAACCGTATAATTATCTGCATGGAAAACACAAATTTTGATATACAGGAAGAATTGAAAAAACTCCCCGCCAGACCCGGGGTATATATTATGCATGACGAAAAGGACCACATTATCTATGTGGGCAAGGCGATCAGTCTGAAGAACCGTGTGAGGCAGTATTTCCAGAGCAGCCGGAACAAGGGCGTCAAGATCGAACAGATGGTGACCCATATCCGGCGGTTTGAGTATATTGTGACGGATTCGGAGCTGGAAGCGCTTGTGCTGGAGTGCAACCTGATCAAGGAGCACCACCCCAAATACAATACCATGCTCATGGATGACAAAACCTATCCTTTTATCAAGGTGACGACCAATGAGCCGTTCCCCAGAGTGATGTTATCCAGGAAGATGAAGAAGGACAAGGCACGGTATTTCGGGCCATATACGAGCGCCCAGGCGGTGCGGGACACCATCGACCTGATCCACAAGCTGTACCATGTGAGAAGCTGTAACAGGAGCCTGCCCAGGGATATCGGGAAGGAGCGGCCCTGCCTTAACTATCATATAAAGCAGTGCGACGCCCCGTGCCAGGGGTATATTTCCCAGGAGGAATACAGGAAATCCATCGACGAGGTGATCCGGTTCCTGAACGGGAATTATGACGGCATTTTAAAAGAGCTGGAGGAGAAGATGAACGCCGCGTCCGAGGCGCTTGAATTTGAGCGGGCGATCGAGTACCGGGAGCTGCTGAACAGTGTGAAGAAGGTGGCGCAGAAGCAGAAGATCACGGATTCCAGCGGAGAGGACAGGGATGTGCTCGCCGTGGCGTCGGGAGAGGAGGACGCGGTGGTCCAGGTGTTCTTTATCCGGGGCGGCCGGCTGATCGGACGCGACCATTTCTATCTGCGGATCTCGAAAGGCGATACTCCTTCGGAAATCCTTGACAGCTTTATCAAGCAGTATTACGCGGGGACTCCCTATATCCCGGGAGAACTGATGCTCCAGGAAGAAGTGGAAGACCGGGAGCTCCTTGAGACATGGCTTACTTCCAAAAAAGGACAGAAGGTGTCGCTCCGGATCCCGAAGAAAGGGACAAAGGAGAAACTGGTGGAACTGGCGGCTGAAAATGCCAGGCTGGTACTCAGCAAGGATAAAGAGCGGCTGAAGCGGGAAGAAGGGCGCACGATCGGAGCGGTGAAAGAGATCGCTGCCCTGCTGGACCTGGACGAGGTCGCCCGCATGGAAGCTTATGACATTTCAAATACAAATGGTTTTGAGTCAGTGGGCTCTATGATCGTCTACGAGAGAGGAAAGCCAAAGCGCAATGATTACCGCAAGTTTAAGATCCGCGGGATCAAGGGGGCGGACGACTACGGCAGCATGAGAGAAGTGCTGACCAGGCGGTTTACCCATGGGCTCAGGGAGCGGGAAGAAAACGCGGAACTGGGGAAATTTACTGTGTTTCCGGATCTGATCCTCATGGACGGGGGAAAGGGGCAGGTCAATGTGGCTCTCCAGGTATTGGATGAACTGCATCTGGACATCCCGGTGTGCGGCATGGTGAAGGACGACCACCACCGTACGAGAGGGTTGTATTACCAGAATGTGGAGATCCCCATTGACCGGTCTTCGGAGGCATTCCGCCTGATCACGAGGATACAGGATGAAGCGCACCGGTTTGCCATCGAGTATCACAGGCAGCTCAGGAGCAAAGGGCAGGTGCATTCGATCCTCGACGACATCGAGGGGATCGGACCGGCGCGGAGGAAGGCGCTTATGCGCCATTATCTCAGCCTGGACGCGGTCAGGGAGGCGAGCGTGGAGGAACTGGCGAAAATTCCTTCCATGAATGAAAAAGCCGCTGAATCAGTATACAAGTTTCTGCATTAATATGTTATGATAGAAAAAGGTGATGGGCGCAGGCACTGTAAGGGAATGTGCCCGGACAGGAAATGAAAGATAAAGGAGAAGATTATGGGACACGGGATCAGATTAAGCGAAATTGTAGAAAAGATGGATTTGAAGAATCTCACTCCCGAGGTGGATACAAGCGAGACGGAGGTGCATATCCCTGATGTGAACCGTCCGGCCCTGCAGCTGGCAGGATTTTTTGATCATTTTGATTCAAACCGGGTGCAGATCATAGGAAATGTGGAGTACACATATGTGCAGACCCTTACGGATGAGCGCAGAAGAGAGATCTATGACAGGCTTCTGCAGCATCCCATCCCCTGTATCGTATTCTGCAGGGATATGCAGCCGGAGGAGGAGTTCCTCGAACTGGCAAGGAAGCAGGGAGTTCCTGTTTACAAGACTGCGAAGCAGACCTCTGATTTTACGGCGGAGATTATCCGCTGGATGAACGTCAGGCTTGCGCCCTGCATCTCCATTCACGGCGTGCTTGTAGATGTGTACGGCGTGGGCGTCCTGATCATGGGAGAGAGCGGCATCGGAAAGAGTGAGGCAGCCCTGGAGCTGATCAAGAGGGGGCACCGTCTTGTGACAGACGATGTGGTTGAGATCCGGAAGGTGAGCGATGAGACGCTTGTAGGTTCCGCGCCGGATATCACAAAGCATTTTATCGAGCTGCGCGGCATCGGCATCGTGGATGTGAAATCCATGTTCGGTGTGCAGAGCGTCAGGGAGACGCAGAACATCGATCTGGTTATTACTCTGGAGGACTGGAGCAGGGATAAAGAGTATGACAGGCTGGGCCTGGAAGAAGAGTATACGGAATTCCTCGGGAACAAGGTTGTATGTCACAGCATCCCGATCCGGCCGGGAAGGAACCTGGCGATCATCGTAGAGTCAGCGGCCGTAAACCACAGACAGAAACAGATGGGGTACAATGCGGCACAGGAGCTTTACAAGAGAGTACAGGAGAATCTTGCGAAGAAGATGAAATAAAAGCTGTTAAAAGAAGATTTGGAAAGGAGAGGGAAAGACTGTGAAATATTGTTTTGGAGTAGACGTCGGGGGGACAACAGTGAAAATAGGAATCCTCGAGGAAAACGGGACGATCGTGGACAAATGGGAGATCACAACAGATACGTCAGAGGAGGGCAGGTCGATTCTTCCGAATATTGCTGCTTCCATAGCGAAAAAGACCGAGGAGCATCAGATCGCAAAAGAAGATATCGTGGGAATCGGAGTCGGCGTCCCCGCGCCGGTGACAGCGGACGGAGTTGTCAATGGAAGCGCGAATCTCGGATGGAAATATAAGGAGGTCAAACGGGAGCTGGAAGAGCTTACCGGACTTAAGGCTGAGATCGGAAATGACGCCAATGTCGCTGCGCTCGGCGAGATGTGGAAAGGCGGCGGCGCAGGAGAGAAAAATATGATCATGGTGACTCTGGGCACAGGAGTCGGCGGAGGCGTGATCATTGAAGGGAAGATGCTCGTGGGACAGAACGGCGCAGGAGGGGAGATCGGTCACCTCTGTGTGAACTATGAGGAGACGGACCGCTGCGGATGCGGAAACAGAGGCTGTCTCGAGCAGTATGCGTCGGCCACAGGGATCGTAAGGCTTGCCAAGCAGAAGCTGGGGCAGGAGATGAGGCCGACCATCCTGAACAAAGAGGACGTGACAGCAAAAGACGTATTTGACGCCGTAAAAGCAGGAGATGAAGTGGCAAAAGAGATTGCTGTGACGTTTGGAAGATACCTGGGATACGGTCTTGCCAATCTTGCGGCAGTGGCGGATCCGGCGGTGTTTGTCATCGGCGGCGGCGTGTCAAAGGCAGGAGAGGTGCTGATTCCGTATATCAGGGAGCCCTATATGGAGAGGGCGTTTTTCGCGAATAAAAAGGTAAAATTCGTCCTCGCAGAGCTTGGAAATGACGCGGGAATCTGCGGCGCGGCAAAGCTTGTGCTGGATGCGTGAGAGAATCTTGCTGAGATGAGACAGAAAAGAAAAAGCAGTGAAACCAGAAATGGTTTCCTGCTTTTTCTTTTACTCTGAGAACAGAGGTGTGTGATCAGGTGGAAGGGGGTGGGGCGATCTCACCAGAGTCATTTCCGCCGGAGCCTTCTTCGCCGGAACTTCCTCCTTCACCGGAGCCTTCCCCGCCGCTTCCGCCTTCGCCGGAACCTCCGTCATCAACGGAAGGAGCGTCGGGGGTATCTGGAGTATCCGTATTATTCCCGTCATTGCCGTCGGTATTTTCCTCTTCGTCCTCCGGTTCTTCCGGCACTGTGATTCGGTGCCCCGCGCAGGTCTCCTTTACCACAGTATCTTTGTCAAAGTATTCCGTGAGCGACGGGCATCCGCTAACCGCGAGCTTTCCTGTCTGAGTACAGATCGTTTTCTGGACTACAGAAGACGGGATCGTGAAATCCTTATACTCAAGCCCTTCATGGATGCGCTGCATGATATTTCTCCAGATGACCATATGCCAGGACTGATCCATGTTTTCCATATGTTTATTCCTGTCGTATCCGCCCCATACAGAAGCCGTATAGTAAGGAGTGTATGCGGAGAGCCAGAGGTCTGTGCTGTTTTCGGTCGTGCCTGTCTTCCCTGCCACAGGCATATTGCTCAGTCTCGCAGTTGTACCGGTTCCTCTTGTGATAACATCTTCCATAGCGCTTGTCAGCAGATAAGCTGTGGAATCTTTGATCACTTCATGGGTTTCCGGAGCCGTATTGTCGATCAGCACATTTCCGTCGTGGTCCAGAATCTCTGTGTAAAGGATCGGCTCTGTGTACACGCCGCCGTTCGCGATCGCTGCATATGCGGCTGTCATCTCAAGATTGTAGACACCGCGGGTAATACCGCCAAGTGCGGTAGCCTGCGCAACGTCTGTCTGGCCCGGATAATCCGGATCGTTGTTTACCAGTGTTGTAAATCCGAATTTCTGAAGATACTGATAGCCTTTTTCAAGTCCTACAGTCTCTGTCAGCGTACGTACTGCACAGACGTTCATAGAGTGCTCGATCGCATAGCGCACCCTTGCCTGGCCGATATATTTGCCGTCCCAGTTGTTGACCTGCTGGCCGCTGGCATAGCGGTACGGCTCGTCCTTGATCGTAGTGGCCAGCGTCATGCCGCATTCATTCAGGCCTGGCGCGTAGGTTGAGAGAATCTTAAAGCATGAGCCGGGCTGCTTGGGCGAATCCGTCGCCCTGTTCAGCGAGAGGCTGGTGGTCTTTGTGCCCCGTCCGCCTACGATCGCTTTGACCTGTCCTGTATACTGATCCATGACAACGACAGAAGTCTGGGGCTGGAGTGAGACTGTCAGGTTTTCATCCAGGATATCCCCGGCTTCTGTATTAATGCCAAGTGTACCTTTGTATTCTTCGACCATTGCGCGCGCTTCTTCTTCTGAACTGAAGACCAGCGGATTTGAATCACCGTAAGTTCTGCTGATATAGTCTCCGAGAGTCTCTGTGTAATAATTTTCCGCTGCGCCGTCCGCGCGGTGGATCGTAAGAGCGTATTCTACGCCGTATTCTGCGATCGGATAGAGGGATTCGTCGGCCACTACCTCGTCGCAGATCTGCTGGATGGCCAGATCCTGGGTGGACCTGATCGTGAGGCCGTTGCTGTACAGCTGGTTATATGCCTGAGTTTCGGTATAACCTTTTTCCTCCATGAGGTCATTGATCACATCTTCGATCATGGCGTCAGTAAAGTAGGAATACGGCGTCGTATCCTCTGTGATCGCCGCAGTCTGGAGGATCCGGTCGTAGACAGCGTCTGCCATCGCTTCATCATACTCAGCCTGATCGATGTAGTCCTGCTCCAGCATTTTGTTCAGGACTTGTTCCCGCCTTTTGGCATTCTCTTCAGGATTGGTCACCGGGTCATACCGGGTCGGATTCTGTGTGATTGCCGCAATGGCCGCGCACTCAGAGAGAGTCAGGTCAGACACATTTTTATTGAAATACCTTGTGGAAGCAGTCTGAACACCGAGACAGCCCTGTCCCAGGTTGATTGTATTCATATAGGCTTCAAGGATTTCCTCCTTGCTCATTTCTTTTTCAAAAGCAAGCGCGAGATACTGTTCCTGCAGCTTGCGCTCTACCCGGTCAAAGAGAGTATTTTCATTGACAAAGTCCGGGAATATGTTGTTTTTGATCACCTGCTGGGTGAGGGTGCTGGCGCCTTCCGTGAAGTCAAAACCATTGGTAATGCCCACAAGGCCGGCGCGGATGATACCCTGGATATCAATTCCGTTATGTTCATAGAAACGCTCGTCCTCGATGGCCACAAATGCATGGGGAAGATAGTCCGAATTTGCCGTGATCTCCTCATAAGTCTTGTATACACGGTTAGAGTCGGAATCCTTCAGCGTATCGATTACAGTCCCGTTCTGGTCCACGATGGTGGTCGTAAATCCTTTGGGTTTGATATCGTCCGCTGAAACGGCCGGAGAATCATCGATAATTTTTTTGACAAAGACCGCTCCTCCGATGACACTGATAACTGCCAGAAGGAGAATACAGACGATCAGGGCTTTAAAAAAGCGGACGCCCACGCGTTTCTGTTTCATCTTCTTTTTTGAAGAAATATTTTTCTTTCGCCTGGAAAGATTTTTTTTCCCGTAATTCACGAATAACATCCTCCTTTTCAACTCTTATGATTATATCAAATATCATGTTTCAAATAAAGAAAAAAATAAAATCTTCATATTTTCTTAGGAATGTTTAGGGTTGTAAAACGCCGGGGACAGCGGTTTATATTGTGCATTTTTTGTCAGTCTGGTATAGTAGTATCAGTTTGGGCAGGGCGGGGCGCGCCGCCGGAGGAGGTCACAATGGATTTTTACCGTACGATATATAAGGAGGGCGCCGGTGAGATCGTGGAAAAGAAATCCCGGTTTATCGCAGAGGCATATCCCGTTGCAGGAGAGGAGGAAGCGTTTGCGCATCTGGAGGAAGTAAAAAAGAGGTACTGGGATGCAAGGCACCACTGCTGGGCTTATGTAACCGGGCGGAATCCGGGGCAGGAGCGAATGAGTGACGACGGGGAGCCGGCGGGGACTGCCGGGAAACCCATACTGGAAGTGATACGCGGCAGAGAACTGACAGATATCTTTATTGTGGTCACCAGATATTTTGGCGGGACGCTGCTGGGGACAGGCGGGCTTGTAAGGGCATACACTTCGGCTGCCGCTGAGGCGCTTGCGCACACTGAGATTATAACCAGGATACACGGTTTTAAACTGAAGGTCACCGCGGACTATACCGGACTGGGAAGGATCCAGTATATTCTGGGGCAGAGAGGGCTCGCGGTGCTGGACACTTTATACACAGACCGGGTGGAGGTCACCGTGCTTGTCCCGGACGGGGAAAGAGATGGGCTGAGGAAAGCGCTTATGGAAGGGACCAACGGGCAGGCGCGGATGGAAGAACTGGAAAGCTGCTGGTTCGCGGAGACAGCGGATGGACTTCAGCTTGACTGAGATAAAATTGTACTGAGACAAAATGTAAAAGCCTTAAACCGCGATCCCGCCTGAGCGGGGCATTGGTTTAAGGCTTTTGAATACTTTACTGTTTTATGGCCTTACGTGAGATCCTGCAAGTAGTTGATCCTGTAAGTACCTTATGAAAATTCCGGCTCGATCAGCCCGAAGGAGCCGTCTTTTCTCTTGTATACGACATTGACTTCCTCGGTATCCGCGTTGGAGAAGACGAAGAAGCTGTGGCCGAGCAGTTCCATCTGTAGGCACGCGTCCTCCGGGAACATCGGCTTGACGCCGAATTTCTTTGTGCGCACGATACGGATCTCGTCGTTTTCCGGGGATTCGTCTTCAGACTCGATGAATTCGGTACGGATACTTCCGGAAGGAGTGGCTGCCGTGGGATGTCCCTGGCTCTTTGAGACCAGCTTGTTCTTGTATTTGCGGAGCTGGCGCTCAATGACCTCCTCCACGAGATCGATGGATACGTACATATCATTGCTTGTCTGCTCAGAGCGGATGATGCTGCCTTTGACAGGGATTGTTACCTCGATCTTCTGACGTCCCTTCTCCACGCTGAGCGTTACGATGATTTCTGTTTCAGGAGTGAAGTACCTTTCAAGTTTTCCTAATTTCTGCTCAATTGCATCTCTGAGCCCCCGGGTTACCTCAATGTTCTTTCCGCTGATGATAAAATTCATGATGTTCAACTCCTTTTGTCAATGTTTAACATAAACCTGTGAAAAATATGGGTTTATATTATGTAAATATTATAACATGGAACCGCGTCAATGTATAGAACGAATCACTTCGATCCGGGTAATTTTTCCATCTCTGATCTTGGCGATGCGCAGCCCCAGGTCCGCAAAATATACACAGGCTCCTGTGCCGATTTCTGTGCCTTCCTCCTCCATCCTGTGCATGAGCACGTCAAGAAGCGTGTCATCCTCATCCAGGCAGGGGATGTTCATCCGGAACAGGCGGTTGATCTGGCGGATTTTCTGCGTCGCGCGGAACACGGTCTTGTCCGTCTCATCAAAAGAAGAGAAGAGAAACTTTCTTGTGGCGAACAGGATAGATATGGCGATCACCCCCAGCAGGCTGTTTACCGGTGAGGAGTGGTCGATGATGATCTGTCTTGCGATGGCAAACATCAAAACCTCAAACACTGTGAGCGGTGTGTGCAGATAGAGCATGCGGATCAGCTCCACGCCGATGATCAGGTTAAAGCAGGCGGTGAGCAGATCATCATAGTTCGGGTAGGTGCTGGCGTCTGTCAGTTCCCCCATGGAGAACCCGAGCTTGATGGTCATGATGATAATGCCGCAGGCAAGCAGGGCGGCGATTACGAACTCCAGTATCTTTGTAAGGTATTTCAGAAAAAGATGTGCGTATTTCTGCATATGCGTCCTCCTTCTAAGGGCGCCCCGCGTTTTCCCTGAAAATGTGGGAGAGCGCGGGTGCGGTATCCCGGATCTTTATTTCATATTGCTTCGCTTGCGCAGCCTGGAGTCAAGGATCTTTTTGCGGATGCGCAGTGACTCTGGGGTGACTTCCAGAAGCTCGTCTGTGTCGATAAAGTCCAGCGCCTGTTCCAGGCTTAAGATTCTGGGAGGCGTGAGGCGGAGCGCTTCGTCCGCGCTGGAGGAGCGGGTGTTGGTCAGATGCTTTGTCTTGCAGACATTGAGCTCGATATCCTCAGCCTTGCCGTTCTGGCCGATGACCATGCCCGCGTATACTTTTTCCCCGGGCCCTATGAACAGTGTACCACGCTCCTGGGCGCTGTACAATCCGTAAGTCACAGATTCGCCGGTTTCAAATGCGATGAGAGAACCCTGTTTGCGGTACTGGATGTCGCCCCTGTAAGGCGCATAACCTTCAAAGCTTGTGTTTAAGACTCCATTTCCCTTTGTATCAGTGAGGAATTCTCCGCGGTAGCCGATCAGACCCCTGGATGGGATGGAGAATTCCAGGCGGGTGTATCCCCCGTTTGATACGCTCATATTGCGAAGCTCGCCTTTTCTCTGCCCCAGTTTTTCGATCACAACGCCTGTGAATTCATCCGGTACGTCGATATAAGCCGTCTCCACAGGCTCAAGCTTCTTCCCGTTTTCATCGGTGTGAAAGAGAACTTCTGCCTTGCTCACCGCGAACTCGTAGCCTTCGCGGCGCATGTTTTCGATGAGAACGGACAGGTGGAGCTCTCCTCTTCCGGATACTTTGAACCCGTCTGTGTTCTCTAGCTCTTCCACACGGAGACTGACGTCTGTGTTCAGCTCGCGGAACAGGCGGTCGCGCAGATGGCGGGAGGTCACGTATTTCCCCTCCTGGCCCGCGAAGGGGCTGTCATTGACAATGAACTGCATGGCGATCGTCGGCTCGGAGATTTTCTGGAAGGGGATCGCTTCCGGATTTTCCGGGGAGCACAGCGTATCTCCGATGGAGATGTCCGAGATCCCGGAGATGGCAACGATGGAACCGATAGACGCCTCTTTGACCTCCACTCTATTCAATCCGTCAAATTCATAGAGGCGGCTGATCTTGACTTTTGCCTGTTTGTCCGGGTCGTGATGGTTGACGAGTACCATATCCTGGTTTACTGAAATGGTTCCGTTGTCAACTTTTCCGATGCCGATGCGCCCCACATATTCATTGTAGTCAATGGTACTGATGAGTACCTGTGTGGGCGCTTCCGGATCTCCTTCCGGAGCAGGAATATAGTCCAGGATCGTCTCAAAGAGAGGCTTCATGTCCCGTTCTTCCTCTGTAAGGTCGAGCACGGCTACGCCTGCTTTTGCGGATGCGTAGACGAACGGACAATCCAGCTGTTCGTCGGATGCCCCGAGGTCGATGAAGAGTTCCAGCACCTCATCGATCACTTCGGCCGGCCGCGCTTCCGGCCGGTCGATTTTGTTGATGCACACGATGACCGGGAGGCTTAATTCCAGCGCTTTCCTCAGGACGAATTTTGTCTGGGGCATGGCTCCCTCAAAAGCGTCCACCACGAGGATGACCCCGTTTACCATCTTGAGTACACGTTCAACCTCACCGCCGAAATCCGCATGGCCGGGGGTGTCGATGATATTGATTTTGACTCCCTGATAGTGGACGGCAGTGTTTTTGGACAGGATGGTGATGCCGCGCTCCCGCTCGATATCATTGGAATCCATGATGCGCTCCGCCACCTCCTGATTTTCGCGGAATACGCCGCTTTGTTTTAACAGCTCGTCGACCAGGGTCGTCTTGCCGTGGTCAACATGGGCAATGATCGCAATATTTCTTACATCTTCACGTTTTGTCTTCATAATATTTTGCACTCTTTCTTTAATATATGTCATTTTTCATAACCGCAGCTCTCTTATTCTATCACAAAATATTTATTTTACAAGACCGCGGGCAAGTCCTGATGTCGAAAGGAGAGCAGATTTTGTCGTACGATTCACGGGGCAGAGAGGTTCTGCCGGAATGTTCTGGCGCATACATTTAGTAGTGACTCAAAAATACCGAAAAGAGGAAGGGAGAGCTACAGATTATGTCAGATAAGATCATTGAGAACAATCAGGTAACAGTCATAGGGATGGTGGTGTCGGAATTTACATACAGCCACGAAGTGTTCGGAGAGGGATTCTATATGGTAGATATCCTGGTAAGAAGACTGAGCAGTTCAAATGACAGGATACCCGTGATGGTGTCGGAGCGGCTGATCGATGTGACGCAGGATTACCGGGGGAAATGCATCATGGTATCCGGCCAGTTCCGGTCGTACAACCGGCATGAGGAACAGAAGAACAGGCTGGTGCTGTCCGTATTTGCCCGGGAGATCGAGTTCATCGACGAAGAGCCGGATGGGGCGAGGACGAACCACATCCTCCTGGAAGGGTATATGTGCAAGCGCCCGGTGTACCGAAAGACCCCTCTGGGGCGCGAGATCGCGGATCTTCTGCTGGCGGTGAACCGGCCGTACGGAAAGTCCGACTACATCCCGTGCATCTGCTGGGGGAGGAATGCCAGATATGCTTCCGGGTTCGACGTGGGTGAGCATGTGCGCATCCTGGGGCGGATCCAGAGCCGGGAATATGTGAAGAAGCTGTCTGAGACGGAGACAGAGACAAGGACTGCCTACGAGGTGTCTGTGAGCAAGCTGGAGTGCATGGATGACTGAGAGGCAGGGTCAGTAAGACTGAGAGACGAGTCAGTAAGCGAAGAATAAAAAACGAAAAATAATGTGTTTGTTAAAAGGATATCATATATTGAGATGAAGTCTCAGATGTGGTATCCTTTTTATATGATTCGCGGCAGAGGACTGAATATACAGTTTGAGTCTGATGCATGTGCTGACGACTAAGAGACAGGAGGATGGATGCTATGATAAAGATTTTAATGCATGGATGCAACGGAAAGATGGGAAGGATGATCACAGAGATCGCAGAGGGAGACGACAATGCCGTGATCGCCGCAGGAGTGGACGCATATACAGGAGCGCCGAATGATTATCCGGTGTTTGAGTCCATTGAAAAATGCGATGCAGACGTGGATGTGGCGATCGATTTTTCTACTGCCGGAGCAGTGGACAGGCTGCTGGATTACTGCGTGGAAAAGAAGCTTCCGCTCGTACTGTGCACGACGGGGCTTTCGGAGGAGCAGCTTAAGAAAGTGGATGCATCGTCAGAGAAGATCGCGATCCTGAAATCCGCCAACATGTCACTTGGGATCAACCTGCTCCTGAAACTGTTAAAAGATGCGGCCAGGGTGCTGGCGCCGTCAGGATATGACATTGAGCTGGTGGAGCGCCATCATAATCAGAAGCTGGACGCTCCAAGCGGAACCGCGCTGGCTCTGGCGGATACAGTGAATGAAGCACTGGAAAATGAGTATCATTATGTATACGACAGAAGCCAGGTGCGCAGAAAAAGAGAAAACAAAGAGATTGGCATCAGCGCGGTCCGCGGCGGCACGATCGTGGGAGAACACGAGGTGATTTTTGCGGGTGCGGACGAAGTGATCGAATTTAAGCACACCGCGTATTCCAGAGCCGTGTTCGCAAAAGGCGCTGTCGAGGCGGGAAAATTCCTGGCGGGAAAAGCGGCCGGAATGTACGATATGGGAGACGTGATTGGCCTGTAAAAGCAGGATCGCTGTTGGAGGAATCACATGAAAGACTTAGAGACCAGATATCTGGAACGGCTGTCAGACCTGTATCCGACCATTGCGGCCGCTTCCACGGAGATCATCAACCTCCAGTCCATACTGAACCTTCCGAAAGGGACGGAAAATTTCCTCACAGACGTGCATGGAGAATATGAGGCATTTTCTCACGTACTTAAAAATGGCTCCGGATCCGTGCGGCGGAAAATCGAGGATGTGTTTGGAAACCGCATGAGTGACAGGGACAAGCGTTCCCTGACCACGCTGATTTATTATCCGAAGGCAAAGATGGATCTGGTCCGTCAGGAAGAGCCGAATATGGAAGACTGGTACAGAGTTCACCTGTATCTGCTTATTGAAGTGAGCAAGCGGGCGGCGAGCAAGTACACCAGGTCCAAGGTCAGGAAGGCGCTGCCCAGGGATTTTGCCTATGTGATCGAGGAGCTGATCACGGAAAAAGCAGAGGTCAGCGATAAGGAATCCTATTATAATGAAATTATTTCCACTATTATCAGGATCGGCAGGGCGGAAAAATTTATCTGTGCGATCTCAGAGCTGGTCCAGAGGCTTGTTGTGGATCACCTGCATATATTGGGAGATATTTACGATCGTGGACCGGGACCGCATATTATTATGGATAAACTGATGTCATATCACTCTGTGGACATCCAGTGGGGAAACCATGATGTAGTATGGATGGGCGCCGCTGCCGGCCAGAGAGGCTGCATTGCCAATGTGATCCGCATTTGCGCCCGGTATGGCAATCTGGATATCCTTGAAGACGGGTATGGAATTAATCTGATCCCGCTGGCGGCATTTGCCCTGCGCGTGTACAGAGATGATCCATGTACCTGTTTTAAGCTCAAGATTTCTGACAGACAGGATTCGGAGGAGATGCAGATGAACCTGAGGATCCATAAGGCCATCTCCATTATCCAGTTTAAACTGGAAGGACAGATTATCCGCCGGCAGAAATCTTTTCATCTCGAGGATCGGGCGCTCCTGCACAGGATCGACTATGAGAAGGGAACCATCACTCTGAATGGGAAAAAATACCAGCTTCTTGATACGAATTTCCCGACAGTTGATCCGCAGGATCCCTACGCGCTCAGTGAGGAAGAGGAGGAGATCATAGAGCGGCTGGAGAGGGCGTTTGAGAACTGCGGGAAGCTCCAGCAGCATATGAGATTCCTTCTGGCAAAGGGCGGGCTGTATAAGGTGTATAATGACAATCTTCTGTATCACGGGTGCGTGCCCCTGACAGAGAGCGGCGAGCTGAAAGAAGTTGAGGTATACGGGAAGAAGTACCGCGGAAAGGAGCTGTATGACGCTCTGGATGCCTGTGTGAGAAAGGGGTTTTTCGCCCTGGATGAAAAGGAGCGCCAGGACGGGAAAGACATCATGTGGTATATCTGGCTCCATCCGGATTCTCCTCTGTTTGGCAAGAACAGGATGGCAACTTTTGAGAGATATTTTCTTGCGGAGAAAGAAACTCATTTTGAAAAGAAAAACCCATATTATGATCTGATCGAAAACGAGGAGGTCATAGACCGGATCATGAGAGAATTCGGTCTGGACCCCGCGGGCGCACATATCGTGAACGGACATGTGCCGGTCAGGAGAAAGGATGGGGAGAGTCCTGTAAAATGCGGCGGAAAGGTGCTTGTCATTGACGGAGGATTTTCAAAAGCGTATCAGAAACAAACCGGGATCGCGGGATACACGCTGATATACAACTCTTACGGGATTCGTCTGGTGGCGCTGGAACCCTTTGAGTCTGCGGAAGCCGCCATCAGAAAAGAAATCGATATCCATTCTGAGATGACGGTAGTGACCAGGGCGAGAGACCGCTGTCTTGTAGGCGGCACGGATGTGGGAAGGGAGCTGAAGGAGCAGATCCGGGATCTGGAGCGTCTCCTGGCAGCATACAGAAACGGAGAGATTACAGAAAAGATATAGAAAAGCGAGGCAGAGATGGAAAAAGAACATCAGATTTCAACAGAAGAGACCGTATCAGAACCGCTTAAGATCTATCTGCGGGAGATCGGACAGATCCCACTCCTTACTGAGGAGGAGGAAAAAGAACTTGGAAAAAGGAGTGCGGCGGGGGATGAGTCGGCGCGCCGCAGGCTGGAGGAGGGCAATCTCCGCCTGGTAGTTTCTCTGGCCAAACGATATACCGGGAGAGGCGTGCAGCTCCCGGATCTGATCCAGGAAGGGAATATGGGACTGATGCGGGCCGCGGAGAAGTATGACTATACAAAAGAAAACCGTTTTTCTACTTACGCAGCCTGGTGGATCAAAGAGGCGATGCAGCGCGCCATTGACCAGCAGTCCAGAGAGATCCGGGTACCGGTCCATGTGGCGGAAAACATGAAAAAAGTGCAGAAGACAGCGAAAGAGCTGCAGCAGGAGCTGGGGAGAGACGCCACCCCGAAAGAGATTGCAGAGAAAATGGGGGATCGCTCAGAGGAGGATGTGAAGAATATTCTTACGTATCTGCAAAGTCCGGTATCTCTGGAAACACCCATCGGCGAGGACGGTGAGGACAGCCTGGGGGATCTGGTGGAAGACCGGTCAGAGGCAACGCCTGAGGAAGCTATGGATGTGCTTGTGCGGAAAGAAGAAGTAAAGGAACTGCTCGAGGCGCTCAGCGACAGGGAAAGTCAGGTGATCCGGCTGAGGTACGGGCTGGAGGACAGCAGGTCCCACACTTTGGAGGAGATCGGCGAGATGCTGGGAGTGACCAGAGAGAGGGTGCGCCAGATCGAATCGCGGGCTATGGAAAAACTGCGAAAAAAAGCAAAGTAAAACAAAATAAAACGTTTCCTGTGCATAAATATTGAAAAAGTGCAGATAGTAGAGATACAACAATATTTATGGAAAGGGAGACAATCTTATGAAGAAAATGAAAAAACTTCTTGTGCTCATGACCTGCGCCTTTGTGCTGTTCGGGACTGCTGCATGCGGCAGCAGGGATAATGCTGACAATGGAGCTGATCAGTCAGCGACTGATAATTCTGCTGCAGACAAGAACAAGACAGATAATGATAAGACGGATGACAGCATGGACAATGCAGACACAAACGACCGTACTATGAATGACGCTACTGAGGGAGACGGGATTCTGGACGATGCCGTACACGATGTGACAGACGGCGTGGATGATGTCACGGATGATGTGACAGACGGCGTTGACAGGGCAACAGACGAGATGACTGATGATAATGGAGTACAAAAAGATATGCAGAATAATCGATAATGAAAATTCATAAGTGCTCCGGGGGTTATAAGAGGCTCCGGACAGGAGGTACAGCTGCCGCGGCGCCTGGGATTTCCCCAGGTCCGGCGGCAGCCGGCATGTCCGGGACATTGCCGTTCAGTCAGATACGGCAGATACGGGCGGCAGGTGTGGAACGAATGCGGGTTATGTTCAGAAAAGAAAAAGGAGATTGGGAACCATGAGGTTCAGACCGTGTATTGACATACATAACGGAAAAGTAAAACAGATCGTCGGAGGAAGTCTGCGGGATGAAGGGGACAGCGCCAGGACGAATTTTTCGTCGGAACTGGGAGCTGATTATTATGCCCGGTTGTACCGGGAAGATGGGCTGAAAGGCGGGCATATCATCATGCTGAACCATGCGGGGTCCGGGTATTACGAGGCCACCAGGCAGCAGGCTTTGTCGGCGCTGGCCGCCTATCCGGATGGGATGCAGATCGGCGGCGGGATCACGGCTGAAAATGCGGCAGGATATCTGGAGGCAGGCGCAAGCCATGTGATCGTCACATCCTATGTTTTCCGGGACGGCGCCTTCTGCCGGAGAAAGATGGAAAAGCTTGTGTCCGAGGTGGGAAAGGAGCACATTGTCCTTGATCTGAGCTGCCGGAAGAGATCGGGGGAGTATTATGTGGTGACCGAGCGGTGGCAGAAGTTTACAGATATGCGCGTGACTACGGAAACATTGACGGAACTGGCGGCGTACTGCGGGGAGTTTCTTATCCATGGAGTCGATGCGGAGGGGAAACGTTCCGGAATGGAAGAGGAGCTGGTATATATGCTTGGAGAATGGAAGGAAATCCGGCAGGATATTCCTGTGACATATGCAGGCGGGATCGGATCAGCAGAGGATTTGGAACGGTTCCGTAAGATCAGTGAGGAAAAGCTTGACTTTACGATTGGAAGCGCTCTGGATCTGTTTGGGGGAAATATCCCATATGAAGCATTAAAAAAGGGGTAGCGATCTATGCTGTCTCTTTTTTTATGCCTGCATATCGTTCAGGAATGTCAGCAGAAGCCTTTTTCCAGCAGATCAGAGCGAGACCGTAACAGTTCTTATTTTGATGCATATTGATAGTAAAAGGGAGACAGAAATGCCAGACACAATTATGTGGTGGAACGGATCTGCCTTTTCAAAGAAAAAGGCCAATCACAGAATTGAAGATTTGGAAAGGAAAGTGGTATAATGGAACAAATCATGAATTATGTAAAACCGGAACTGATCGTTGTCGCGGTGGTGTTATACTTTATCGGCATGGGACTTAAAAAGGCGGAAGCTGTGCCGGATAAATATATCCCGCTGATTCTGGGCGGGATTGGTATTGCCTTATGCGCCCTGTGGGTGCTGGCGAAGGGGCCATTGACATCTGGATCAGAAATCATGATGGCCATATTTACATCAATTATACAGGGAATACTTATAGCCGGGCTGAGTACTTATGTGAATCAGATCATCAAGCAGCTTAATAAGACAGAGTAGATCAGGAGGGCGTGCGGCAGCGCCGTTTTGCCGTGACACTGCAAAGGAGGAGAACATATGAAAATAGGCTTAAGAGGCGGGCACAGCCCGAACTGCAAAGGTGCGATGGGATATCTGGACGAACAGGCGGAAGTCAGGAAGATTTATTATGAGCTGGCCCCTATGTTGCAGGCACAGGGGCATACAGTAATTGACTGTAATTCCAATGCATCTACAGTAGACGGAGAGTTATTGGAAGGAACGAACAAGGCAAATTC
>CALWDM010000015.1 GCA_944376695.1 uncultured Mediterraneibacter sp.
AAAGTTGAGGTAAAAGAAAAAGAAGAGGGCTCGGAAACATTGATTTTTCAATGGTTCAGAGTTTCCGAGACCACTCTTACATAGAATGGGGGTGGTGCTGATGGACAGGAAACCGTTTGACTTTAAAGATCTGATGGCTTTTGGAATGTTCATTCTGGCATTGCTGACATTCGTATTTGCGAACTTGAAGTAATGCTTTAAGGCATAGAAAAACCACCCCTGAAACTTTGGCGAGTGATGAGGTGGCATTTCTATGTTCATTCTTTAACTGGTCAACCCCTTGTGGGCGGTTGTTCTTTTTCTATTCACAATATAGCATACCCGGCGGTAATGTTCAAGGAAAATCTGACGGCAGATGAAGCGCCAGATGAAGCGGCATTGCCTGCATTTCGTCTGACATGCATAAAATACGCCTTATTATTCGCCGTGAAGATTCCTGTGCTTTTTCCGGATAGTAAAAGATAGGGGGCTATGGTAAAATAGTATAATACAGTGTAATATTTGGATAAATATAATGTGTCATTATGTAATTTATTCGGTTTTGCGGAGGCGCTGTTTAATATGGTTCATTTTTTCTTCACTTGTCCCCAGGCATAATATCCTGTAAAATATCGTATAGAAAAGAAAGGCGCCGTCCGGTACAGGCGATAACAAAAAGGGGGGAATCACAATGTTAAAAGAGACAGGAACGCTCCTTCTGGAGCGCTGGGATTTTTTTGCAGGGCTCTTGTGGGAACACCTGCTGATCTCTCTGACCGCCATTCTGATGGCAGTGGCGATCGGGGGACTGGCAGGCATACTGATCAGCGAGTTCCAGAAGGCGGCGAAGCCTGCGCTGGGAGCAGTCAACTTCCTCTATACGATCCCCTCCATCTCCATGCTGGGGTTTCTGATCCCCTTCTCCGGGGTGGGGAATGCCACGGCAGTGATTGCGCTGACAGTCTATGCGCTCCTGCCGATGGTGCGCAATACACACACAGGGCTCACCAATCTGGATCCGGCCGTGCTGGAGGCGGCAAAAGGAATGGGAAGCACCCGCAGCCAGATTCTGTTTAAGATCCGTCTGCCGCTGGCAGTGCCGGTGATCATGTCCGGTATCCGGAGCATGGTGACAATGACCATCGCCCTCGCAGGCATCGCTTCCTTCATCGGCGCGGGCGGACTGGGGGTGGCGGTCTACCGGGGCATCACCACAAACAATACGGCCATGACGCTGGCGGGAAGTCTCCTGATCGCTGTGCTGGCGCTGCTCATGGACTTCCTCCTGGGAATCGCGGAAAAGCGGGTCCGCAAGCGCACCGCGAAGTCCGGGAAGAAAGCCCGGATCATCGGCGCCCTCCTGCTGCTCGCCTGCGCGGGGGCAGCCGGAGTCCTGTTTCTCAGACCGCAGCCAAAGGACACGATCCATATCGCCACGAAACCTATGACAGAGCAGTATGTCCTGGGCGAAATGCTCGCTTTGCTCATCAGGCAGGATACAGATCTGGAGGTGGAGCTGACCCAGGGAGTGGGCGGAGGGACCTCCAATATCCAGCCCGCTATGGAAAGCGGCGGGTTTGACCTCTATCCGGAGTACACAGGTACAGGTTGGAACATGGTCCTGAAACAGGAGGGACTGTATACGGAAGAGCTATTCGACACCATGCAGCAGGCTTACAATGACGAATACTCCATGCAGTGGATCGGCATGTACGGCTTTAACAACACTTATGGGCTGGCCGTGCGCAGAGAAATAGCGGAACAGTATGACCTGCGTACGTATTCAGATCTGAGCGCGGTGGCAGATCAGCTCGTATTTGGCGCAGAATATGATTTCTTTGAGAGAGAGGACGGATATGACGCTCTGTGCGGGGCGTATGGGTTTCATTTCAAAGAGACAATGGACCTGGATATCGGGCTGAAATATCAGGCGATGGATCAGGGGCAGATCGACGTCATGGTAATCTTCACCACGGACGGACAGCTCTCCGCGTCAGATATCGCAGTGCTGGAGGATGATAAGCAGTTTTATCCGTCCTATCTCTGCGGGAACGTGATCCGCAGTGAGGTGCTGGAGGACCATCCCGAACTGGAGGGAGTATTTCAGAAGCTGACGGGAATCATATCTGACAGCAGCATGGCTGAGATGAACTATGCTGTGGAGACAGAAGGAAAAGAACCCGCGGATGTGGCGGAGGAATTTCTCGCCGCCCAGGGCCTTTTACAATAGAAGAGGCAGAGCAGACGGGCCAGGGCAGAAGAGGCAGAGCAGAAGAGCCGGGGCGGAAGAGCCGGGGCAGGAGGGACAGAAATGCAGGCAGAGATCAGATTTAAAGATATCAAAAAGTCTTATGACGGTAAAATCGTAATGGAAGGGTTTAACTTTGCTGTCGAAAAAGGAGATTTCGTCACCATTATCGGATCCTCCGGCTGCGGAAAAACGACAGCTCTGAAAATGGTGAACGGGCTCATCGAGCCCGACGAAGGCGAGATTCTGATAAAAGGTGAAAATATACGCGGCATGGATCAGACGCAGCTCCGCAGAAATATCGGATACGCCATACAGGGGAGCGTCCTGTTCCCCCATATGACCGTGGAGCAGAATATTGCCTATGTGCCGAACCTGATCAATAAGCGTGACAGGGCGAAGACAAGAGCGGCTGTGTCAAAATGGATGGGGATCGTCGGGCTGGACGGGGAACTCAGAGAACGCTATCCGTCAGAGCTTTCCGGCGGACAGCAGCAGAGAGTGGGGATTGCCCGCGCCCTCGCGGCATCGCCGGAGATCCTGCTTATGGATGAACCCTTCGGCGCTGTAGATGAGATCACACGCTCCCAGCTCCAGACAGAACTGCGCCGGATCTATGAGCAGACGAAAATCACCGTGCTGTTTGTGACTCACGACATAGGAGAGGCGCTGAAGCTGGGGACAAAAGTACTGGTCATGGACCAGGGAGAGATACAGCAGTACGCGCCGCCGGAAGAGCTGCTGAGCCATCCTGCGACGCCCTTCGCAGAACAGATCGTGACATGCGCCAGATAAGAGGGCTCAAAAATCTTCGCATGGAACAGAATGAAGCCAGTTATAAAACGAGGCGGAGTATTCAAGGTTTTAGAGGATGAGAACATATTTCGGGAAAAACTGACAGTACTAAATCATTCTATTGCATGGGATATATCCGGCGACAGGGATGAAAGTAAATGCATAGACATCGATCCGTTCAGTGTTTTTAACAGTCCCGCCGTGGACGATTTGCCAGAAGAGGAACCGCTGCCGGATGTGCCATATATAAGATAAGGTTTCTTTACAAAGGCATAATAATAAATCACAAGAAAACCGAGCCAACCTACATAAAACGCCGCTTTTTAACAAAAGACGGCGTTTTCACATCTGATGGGCGCAACGCTCTGTCGGGCCACCCGCCTAGGGTTGACCGTGGGGAGGATGTGTGGAAAATTAGGAATAGAAAAGCCGCTTGTATCAAGGGATTATGGACACGGAACATGGGTGGGCGGTATAAAGTCCTTTACCTGCTCTTTTTTGCAGAATGCTTTCAACATAGCAAAAGAGGAGCCGCCAAAATCGAATGTGAAAATAAGTGGCTTTTCCCTCTGTTTTACGCTTTGATATAGGAACAGATGAAAATGAATGTGAGGTGTTATGGAATGAAAGAAGAAAAATCAAAAAATTCCATTCAATTTTTTGAAAATAGAAAAATTCGTACCGTTTGGGATGACGAAGAACAAGAATGGTACTTTTCCGTCGTCGACGTAGTGGCTGTTCTGACAGACAGCGCCGATCCCAAACAGTATATAAAAAAAATGCGTACTCGTGATCCAGAACTCAATTCCAGGTGGGGTACAATCTGTACCCTAACTGCTATGACAGCAACAGACGGAAAACGCTATCGGACGAGCGCCGCTAATTTAGAGGGAGTATTTCGGATTATCCAGTCTATCCCCTCACCAAAGGCAGAACCGTTGAAATTATGGTTGGCCCAAGTGGGGAGCGAGCGAATTGAAGAAACGATAGACCCGGAACAAGCCATAGATCGAGCATTGGAAACGTATCTAAAAAAGGGGTATGATGAAAACTGGGTGCGCCAGCGCCTGCTGTCCATTCGGATTAGAAATGAACTGACTGCCGAATGGAAACAACGTGGCATGGAGAAAAGCCGGGAGTTTGCTATTCTTACAGACGAGATTACAAAAGCATGGGCTGGAATGAGCACCCGACAATATAAAAAACTGAAGGGGCTGAAAAAAGAAAATCTCCGGGATAATATGACAGATTTGGAATTGGTTTTAACGATGTTGGCAGAGGCATCTACGACGGATATTTCCAAGGTGGAACAGCCGGAAACATTTGAAGAAAATATGGATGTGGCCCGACAGGGCGGCGAAGTAGCCGGGGTAGCACGGCAAGCCTTGGAGCAGAGGACAGAACGGCCAGTTATTACCTCTCAAAACGCGCAGGACTTCCGGCAGTTGATTTCAGATGTCGTAGAAGATGTGGCGGCGTTGCCAGAACGGTCAGACGGAGAAAAGGAAAGCGAATAAGTTGAGGCCACCATGTGGGAAATTGTTTCCGCATGGCGGCCTCTTTTTATATTATGACTATAGTGAAAGTCAGCGTGAAAATAAGGCCCAGGAGCGATAGCTCTGGGCCGCAGACAACAAGGACTGCTGGACAAAGTGTCCAGAAGTCCGGCGGGTTTGGGGAGATCCCCAACAAGCATTTTCACGGGCTTTTCTTATAGCCGATTCATCAATATAATAAAATAGAGTGAAATTTCAATCAGCCCCAAAGGGCAGGAGGTTGCTAAATGGAATATACATATTACAGAATAGGTGAAGTCAGTCAGGTCACTGGAATTTCAAAGGATACGCTTCACTTCTATAACAAAATCGGCTTGCTTGTCCCTGAGTATATTGATCCCAATAACCAGTATCGTTACTACTCATTAAGAAATTTGTGGCAACTGGATATTATTACGACTTGCAGAAAGTTAAATATTCCACTGGAAACGGTGAAACAAATTTTATCTCTGCATGACAATGGAGAGATTACAAAACTTTTAATGGAATATCGGAAAGAGGCAATCCGTCTGAGTCAATATTATCAGCAAGTCGCAGAAGATATTTTATGGTATGGCGAAGAAAATGAACGGATTGAAAGCCAAAAGGACACAACGGCTATTCAAGAAAAATGGTTGGATGAAGAATTTCCCCGGATAATCTTTATCGGATACCATCTGAAAAAGTAAAAAAGCTCTTGACCGTGTAGTTACTCCACCCCTTATACTGGAAAAAGAAAGGGGTGGAAGTCGTGGGAGACTCGCCAATCGGCAAATTGTTACTCAAGTTATCTCCGCCTGTCATGCTGGCGCTATTGATCCAGTCTATTTATAACATCGTGGACAGCTACTTTGTTTCTCAATATTCATTAAGTGGATTAACAGCTCTTTCCATTATTTTCCCCATCCAGCTTCTTATGACGGCATTGGGAACAGGAACCGGGACAGGACTGAATATTTTAATCTACCGCATGGATGGGAATGGAGAAACTACTCGTCAAAGGGATGTTGTAAAAAGCGGGCTATATCTGGGCGTATTGAATTTTCTGATATTCACTTGTATTGGGATGCTTTTGATTGGAGGCTACTACAATATATCCTCTAATCAGCCTGCTGTCCGGGCGGAGGGCATCCAGTATGCACAAATTATTTTTCTGGGTTCTTTCGGCCTGTTCGGTGCTCCAGAACTGGGAGTGGCTGGCGCCGCAATCGCAACAATTATGGGGCAGTGGGCCGCAATGCTGATTATGCTCAAAGCTGTGATACGAACTTATGATGTGCGTGGGAAATTCCGTTTCAAAGATTGTATTCAGATATACCAGAGCGGTTTTCCGTCCATTATCATGCAGTCACTTTATACCCTCTATATTGTCGGGCTAAATTTAATCTTAAAGCAGTTTACAGAGGACGCCGTTACCGTCCTGGGGATTTATTATAAGTTACAAACCTTTTTCTTTATCCCTCTCATGGGATTGCAACAGGTCATTGTTCCCGTAATCAGCTTCAATTATGATTTCCGGTAGCGTGATGGTACTTGGGACGTTTATCTTTATGACTTTCCCGAAAGAATTGATTTCTATTTTTGCAACCAGCACGTCAATTTTGAGCATTGGAACTCTGGCTCTGCGTATTATATCAATTAGTTTTATTCCCGCCAGTTTTGCGATGATGTTTACGGTTTACTTCCAGGGAATCAACAAAGGGAAAAGTAGTATTTTCATTACAGTGCTACGGCAAATTATTCTTTTAGTTCCGCTGGCATGGCTGTTTCACTTTGCTGGATTAAACTATGTGTGGTTGACTTTTCCTGTCACCGAAATTATTGCCATGTGTTGTTGCTTTTACCTCTATCGCAGAGGAAGATTAAACCTATCATTAGTTTCTTAGAAGAAAGCCACACAACGGCATAATAAAAAAAACGTTGTTTCAGTGGCTGGATATTAACCTGCATGCCCTTGTAAAAAATAGTTAGGAAAAGGGAAAACCATTTGGATCATTTATTGAACCACTGTTTTTGAATGATCGAACGCTTTCGGACATTCAAAAAGGGAAGTTTGACAAGAAGGGGTTGTCTTCATGTCAAAAAATGTTAAAATATGACTGTCGATACAGTCGACGGGGAAATGACACGAATCTGAACAAGGAGGATTAGAGTATAAGGGAGGTGCAATGAAACAGAAAAAGTTTAACCTGGCGAATGAGGAAGGGAGTGTGCTGGCATTCTCTGTTGTTATGCTGACAGTGATGATCTTTTTAGTGTCGGTGATTTCGCTGACCACTGTCAACCGTATCGCAGTGGCGAGGAGAGTGTCTGAAAACAGCCGGGAGACCAGTGTGGTGGAGTCTCTCAATGCCAACCTGGAAAAAACGATCAGAGGTATTGTACTGCAGACCGATGAGCTGACAAGATATTATCTCAGCAAGAGTTATTATCAGGAGACTGATACGAGCGGATTCGACAGCGGGGATAAGGCAAGCTTTGACAAGAGCTTAAAAGCGCTCGTTGACCCGAGTTTTCAGCGGAGCATCCAGAGCGCATACAACGCATCCGGAGGCAATCAGGAGACGCTGAAGGAGATCGCGGATCTGCTTTTTGCGCATATGCTTGGACATCGGGTGGGAAACTCGTCTCTGTCGGTGGGTGATGGCTCGTATCTGTACAGCTTCTCTTCCAGGACGACGGAGTTGATTAAAAAAGAAGCGGCTTATGCATATGGTGAAGGAACAGGCGCCAATACGCTGTCGATAACATGCAACCCCGGGTTTAACGCCAGATACAGCTACGATGACTTAAAGGGAAGAAGAAGTGGGATGAATATAGCTGACAGCAGTTATCTGACTTTAACTATGCAAGCTCGTTACGAGCTGGAGGAGTCTGGCAATCAGATAACTACTGACATACAAGTGTTATTTACATTTCCGGAATACGAAGCCGGACTTGGTAGTGGAGTGTCATATCCGAACGATTCCGAAACGTTATATAATAACGTAATTCATTATAATACAAATGTGCTTACATATCAATAATTTTCTCCCCAAAATATAAATACTGAAGCGAACAGTAAGAAATAAAAATGTTTTGGGGCGAAAGTCTGCGCGTTTTAAAAATCGGAATCATCAAAGAAACAATAAGTTTATTTTAGGAGGATGAAGAAAATGAATTTTAAAAGTGAATCTGGTTTCACTCTGATGGAGCTTATGGTTGTAATTGGCGTGCTGGCGATCCTGATCGCGATCCTTCTGCCGCAGTTTACAGGCTACACAGCGCAGGCGCAGGCGATCTCCGCGGCTTCCGAGGCTAAGAACGCGCTGACAGCAGGATATTCCTACTACGTATCTGTTACGTCAAGAGATTCAAATGCTAGTGCGTTTGATGCTACTGTAGCAAAAGACAGAATGGAGAAGGCGGCCAACGGTGATGGTACAGTTACTGTTACTAGTGCGGATGTTGTAAATTATTCAGTAACTAAAGGAAACTTAACATTCACTGCTTATATGGATCTTACGACTGGCAAAATTACAAGCAATGGAGGCACTGGAACAGCTGGTGAAATGGAGTGCGCACCGAAGAATGGTGGTAGCCAGGATACATGCGATGACCTGAAGGATGAAGGAGCTCTTAAGATTCAGTAAAAGAATTAATCATAGTAAATTAAAGAAAAGAATGGAGGCGGATGGCGATACTTCTTCTCCATTCTTTTTTTTCTGAAATAATTAAGCTTCCAAAGAGGCGTAACGCGAAAAGGAGGGTAAAGGGATTGAAGATAAGAGAAGAAAGAGGCTTTACGCTGGCAGAGACGGCGGTGGTGATCGGCGTGCTTGGGATTTTACTTATTTTAGGAATAATGAATTATAGAGACATACTGAGAAGGAATGAGATAGCGGAGGCGGGGACAGAGGCGCGACTGGGAGCTGATACTGTTTTTACCTGCCTGCTTGTGCAGGGAACGCTTCGCCAGGAACAGTGCGTGGAGGAGCTCAGGACGGCGCTGCCGGATTACGCGGATACAGTCTCAGGGAATACATACTACCGGTTCGTGCAGGACCCTTCCGACCCGAATGAGATCCTTTATGTAGATTTCTGCAAAGTCGTGGACAGCGATCTGAAAGTCCAGCACCGGTATACGGTTGGGGACGATGAGCTGGAGTCCCGGGCTGTGACCTCTGACAGCGCGCTGGGACAGGATTTAAAAGACGCCGGAGAAGTAGACGGTTTCTGCGCTCCGGGTACAGAAGGGTGGTGTGACTCTTGGTAAGGCGGGAGGATGGATTTACGCTGGCAGAGACCGTGGTCGTACTGGCCGTGGCGGCCATACTCATGGGCGTCATCGGGACCGGCGCAAACTACTGGATCGAGGAGCAGAGAAATATGTCTCTGGAGACCCTCAACGAGCAGGCGAATCAGGCGCTTGTCACATATTATGCCATATACGGGTATTTTCCGTTTAATAAGCTGACTGCCGATGACGGCAGCAGCCCGATCATTGATTTGGACAATGGCAGTCCGCAGGAATTAAGCGAGGAAGAAAGCCGGCGGCTTATGGAGGAGCTCTCGAAGGTGACAAGCCAGAGAGTTGTGCAGGACTATGACCCTGCGGGCTATAAGCTGGAGGTTACATACAGCAACGCATATGTGGCAGGCATGGAGTTTGAGAGGCGGTGAAAAAGGACATGAAAATGTGGAAAAGTGAGGCGGGATTAACGCTGGTCGAGCTGACGGTCGTTATGGCGGTCATGGGAGTGTTCATAGCCGCGCTGACCAGTATTCTGATGGTCGCCTTTGACGTGCACGCGGAGATCGTGCAGGAGAACAGAGAAGAAGCCGGAACCGTGCTTTTGGGCCAGCATCTGGAGAGGATGATCAAAAGCTGCGACCGCGCCATGAGCTTCCAGCTCGTGGACAACCCGAAGGCGACGGCCTCGGCCGACGATAAGCAGGCGCTCCGGATCTGGGTCGGCCAGAAAAGCGGGACAGATATGTATGTGTTCTATTATGTCGATCCCGACAAAAAGACGATGTGTTTTGAATACGGAGAGACGCTGGACGGCACGTCCGGCAATCCCAGGATGGAGCTCGGCAGCGGAGTGCTGGCCTCAAAATGGGAGATATACAGCGGCGGCGGCAGTCACTACATCAGTTGTACTCTGTCGCTGGAGCCGGCGGGCGGAGGCGGGGGAACGCCCAGACAAGAAACAGTAAAATTTGCCCTGAAATCAGAACAGAATTCAGACAGGTCACCATAAAAACAGAAAAAGAGAGGAACAGACAATGATCAACACTTTTGTATTCACAGACAGCAAACTATACATCGGGCTGACCACCTACGGAAAGAGAGAGCCCAGGATCAAAAAGCAGGTCGCCATGGATTATCCGAACAAGACCTATGCGGACGGAAGGATCCTGGACGCTACCCTTCTGGCGCATGAGATCGAGGTAACTCTGAAAAAGAAAAAGATGAAAGCGCAGAACGCGATCTTCGCAATCAGCCACAGTGACATCAGCGTGGTGGACTTCAGCATCCCCAATGTAAAGGGCAAGCTCACCCAGGCGGTGCACCAGGTGCTGGCGGGCCGTTTTGTAGGGATCCAGGACAAAAATTATATCGGCTACAAGCTCAGAAAGCTGGAGGGGCAGCGCTACAAAGGGTGCAGCGTCGCCGTTCCGAAGATGATCCTGGGAGAGTACTACGATCTTTCCAAAAAGCTGGGGCTGAAGCTCCAGTCTGTGGACTACATCGGAAATGTTCTTTATAAGAGCGCCATACTGGCGGAGCCGAAGCTTAAGAAAGCCACCGGGATCATTATGGATAATAATGTGTGCGGGCTGCGCACCTATTTTTTTACAGAAGGTGGAATGGTATTCTCCAGAGGCGAGAACGAGAGCAGTCTGTTTCCGGGCGAAGGCAATCAGGAGGCGGATTTTTCTTTTGAGGAGAGGCTGGAGATGGAAGAGGGCGACGTGGCCGCGGTACAGAAGAGCTACGAGTCTGTTCCAAAGAAGCTGGATGAGCTGATGGACTTCCAGGGCACGATCACCTTCTTCCTGAACCGTTACGCGGCCAAAAAGCAGGAGGGCGCAGAGCGGATGCAGGAGGCAAAGGAGGAGGCGGTCACACAGGTCATCGAACTGCGCAATCTGTGCGACATGCCCTTTGAGTTTGTGCCGAACTGCGAGAAGAGAGGGTTTACTTACTTTTCCAAACTGAAAAAGAAAGTCCAGGGACTGGCCAATATATACAGCAGGATGAAACCGGCCAATCCGGCGTTCTTTGACGAGATCGCCGAGGTGCTGACCGAGATCGAGACAGAGTTCAACACCTGTATCGAGCGGTTCCGGAAGTATCTGGAGGAGGAGCAGAGCCCTGAGGAATATCAGAGAAATATGCTGATCCAGAGAGCCTGCAGGCTGCTGAACAGCACGATGATGATGGTGGACTTAAACGGCGGGTACAGCTCCATCGACTATGTGCTTGTAGACGGGATGGATCTGACGGATAAAGAGAAGAAGCTGATCAGGCAGAACGTATCCAAATATTACACCGGCAAGATCCTCCAGAACAGCGACTGGGGCAGCACGCCGGGAGAGCGCTGGATCGGTGCGTCATACAATGAGTACACCTATTTCAGCGACCTGGATCTGTCAGCGGAGCTGGAGAAGAACGACAAGTACAACCGTACCAATATGGACAACCTTGTCCTCGGACTCGGCGTTGTGGCCTGCCTGTTCGTGGTTGCCAGATTTGGGCTGGCCGGGTGGAATATCTATCAGATGTACAACATGAATCAGGAGATCCAGGATAACGAAGCGTTCCTTGCGGCCAATGAGGAGGTAAGACTGCTCGTGGACCAGCAGGAGAAGCTCCAGGGCAATCTGGACGAGGTGTCGAATTTTGAGAGCTTTTTCCAGGCGGCCAGAGTGGATCTGAGCCAGGAATATTCCCAGGTATCCGGAGTGTACAGCCCGGTGAAGGTCGTATCCGTAAGCCAGGAGGAGGACAATACGATCCGCCTTCAGATCGACGCCGATGATCTGAGCAACGTCTCCCGCTTCGTAGAGATGATGGTGCTCAGAGGCTATGAAGACTGTATGTACACCAATGTCACCAGGTCAGAGACAGGCTATAAGGCAGAGGTCACATACAGATACAGCCCGGACGAGACGCAGGCCCAGGACGGCGCGCAGGCGCCGGAGGCAGCGGCACAGGAAGAGACAGTACAGGAGGAGACCGCGCAGGAGGATGCGGCGCAGGGAGAAGCGGCAGAGGAAGAGACAGCGCCGGAAGAGGAGGTACAGGAAGTTGAGTAAGAAAGATATGAACAAGGACGTGGGCGAAGTATTCCAGTCTGTCGTCGAGTCTGTAAAGCAGAAGCAGGAGGAGGCCAGAGAGGGAGGAGTCAAAAAAGTTCTGAACTCTATGGTAAACCGCAAGAAGGATAAAAAGGTGAAGCGGAAGTTTAAGCAGATCGAGAAGGGCGCGATCCTGCTCGTGGGCGCGGTCGTTGTCGGATACGCCTCCAACGCCCTGCTGATCTCGAAGGTAGACGACCGGCTCACGCAGACCCAGAACGAGTACAGAGAGTCCCAGTCCGAGCGGTCCGAGGTACAGGCCCTTGTGGACAGCCAGGATCTGATCCTGCAGAATATAGAGGAGATGCAGGGAGAGCTTGAGGCAGTGGGAAACAAATACCCCAACTACCGTACAGAGAATGAGATTCTGATCGTGCTGAACGATCTCTTTGCGCCAAGCGGGGTCAGCGTATCCTCTGTAGCCGTCGTCCCTTCTGTCCAGGTGCAGAAGGCGAACATCAACGCGCTGATCTCCCAGAAGGGGCTGACAGAGTATGTGGAAAACTCGGAGTACTTCAGCACCGGAGCGCCGGCACAGCCGGAGAACAGCACGGCCGGGGAGACAGAGCTGCCGCCGGCTGAGAGGGAGACGAAGTTCGACGTGACCGAGGTGACCTTCAGCGTGGATGACATTACCCAGAGTCAGGCGCTCGATCTCGCTCAGAGACTCTATGAGTCCACCCGTATCCTCGTGCCGAAGAATCTCTCCATAGTCGGCTCAGGAGACGAGGAGACTGTGTATTCCCTCAGCGGTACGCTGATGTTTTACTCTTACCGTATCAGTGAAGATACAGAAAGTCTGGTGTAAGCTATGCGGGCGTATCCGATCGGCAGGCTGCTGCTGAAACACCAGTATATAACAAAGGCGGATTTTGACCGGCTTCAGGCCGAAGGGGAGAAGCGGGATACCGAGGAGTACGATCTTCTCCGGGAGATGAATATTATCGCGGTTTCCAGGCTGATGCAGGCGTTCAGCAATATTTTCAGCCTGGAGACGGTTGATCTGGATCTGGCAGACATCGACGAGGAACTCCTGGAGATGTTCCCCCAGAGGACGATGCGCAAGCTCGGCGTCATCCCCCTGCAGGAGACGGAGAAGGAGCTGGTCCTGGCTATCAGCAATCCGACGCTGGTCGCGGAGATGGAGCGGCTCAGCTACTATACGGAAAAGAAGTTTGTGCTGCGCATCGCGGACCGGGAGCAGATCATCAAAAGACTGAACCTGTACTCCGCGGAAAGCGAGTCCGCCGAGGCCATCGAGAAGCTGGAAGACGCTATGGAGCAGCAGAAGCGTCCCGAGGCCAGCGGACTGGAGAATATCCTGGACGATACCTCAGACGCTCCTACCATCCGGCTGACCAATTCCATCATCTCAAAGGCCATCACCGAGGGGGCCAGCGATATCCATATCGAGCCCTACGAGAAGAACGTGACCGTGCGCTACCGGATCGACGGGCGGCTGATTGTACAGCAGAGGCTTCCCATGAATGTGTTCCCGGCGCTGATCACCCGCTTTAAGCTCATGGGCGGGATGGACATCGCGGAGCGACGCGTTCCCCAGGAGGGGCGTCTGGAGATCATGATGGATAACGTAGGTACAGACCTGCGTTTCTCCACGATCCCGAATATTTTCGGAGAGAAGCTTGTCATCCGTCTGCTGCGGAAGAACGCGCTGAATAAAGGGATCGAGGAGCTCGGGTTTGACGCGGAGGCATTTGAGAAAGTGAAGGCCATGCTGGACCGCACAAACGGGATCATCCTCGTCACCGGGCCGACCGGAAGCGGAAAGAGTACGACGCTTTACTCCTTCCTGAAGCATATAAAGTCGGATGAGACGGCCATCGTGACCGTAGAGGACCCGGTGGAGTATACGATCGAGGGCTTTAATCAGACGCAGGTCTCCGTGAAGCAGGGAATGACCTTCCCGGTGGCCCTCAAAGCGATTCTGAGGCAGGACCCGGACGTGATCATGATCGGAGAGATCCGCGACGAGGAGACTGCTCACATCGCCGTCCGGGCGAGTATCACCGGGCATCTTGTCCTCTCTACGCTCCACACGAACAGCGCGGTCAGCAGTATGGGCCGTCTGCTCAATATGGGCGTGGAATCCTATCTGCTGGCTGACTCTCTGCGGGGAGTGGTGGCGCAGCGGCTCATACGGCGTCTCTGCCCGTACTGCAAGGAGAAATACCTGGCAAGCGAGGAGGAGAAGAAAACGCTGGGCGTGGATTACCCTGTTTTCCTGTACCGGGCTACCGGGTGCGCCCGCTGCAACAATACCGGCTATCAGGGCAGGTTCGCTATATTTGAGGTGCTCCAGGTCACCCCTGAGGTCGAGCATATGCTCCAGAGCGGGGAAGAGGTGTCGAAGATCGCCGCAAGGCTCGAGGAGCGCGAAGATTACCAGACGCTGGCGCAGAGCGTGAAAAAGGCGATCCTGAAAGGTGAGACTTCTATGCAGGAGATTAAGGAGGTAGACATAGATGATTAAGGAGTTGCTGCACCAGATACTGCAGATGGCAGCAGAATTTAACAGCAGTGATATTCATTTGGTGGAGAGAGCTCATCCGGTGTTCCGTATCAACGGAATTCTGCAGCAGTGCGACCGCTTTCCGGTGCTGACGCGGGACACGACGAAAGAAATTTCGCAGTATATCATGGAGGAACTGTGCGGGACGCAGTTCTTCGACCAGAAGGAATTAGACGCCGCGTTCAGTATCGAGGGGCTGGGGCGTTACCGACTGAACGTATATAAGGAGAGAGGCAGCTACGCCCTGGCGATCAGGGCTCTGCCCAACGTGGCCAAATCCATGCGGGAGCTGGATCTGCCGACTCAGCTCAACGAGCTGTGCGACAGGAAGCGCGGACTGATCCTTGTGACAGGACCCACCGGAAGCGGGAAGAGTACCACACTGGCGGCAATGCTCAAGGAGATCAACGAGAAAAAGCGCTGCCACATTATTACCATCGAAGACCCGGTGGAGTACCTGTACGATCACGATAAGGCGATCATAAACCAGCGCGAGGTGGGGATGGACTCCGACAGCTTTGCCAACGCCCTCAGGGCGGCCATGCGAGAGGACCCGGATATCATCCTCGTGGGAGAGATGAGAGATCCGGAGACGATCCAGATCGCGCTGACAGCGGCCGAAACAGGGCATCTTGTATTTTCCACCCTGCATACGACCGGCGCCGCGAAGACCGTGGACCGTATCATAGATACCTTTGAGAGCGGGAAGCAGAATCAGGTGGCGCAGCAGCTTGCGACCGTGCTGCAGGCGGTGATTTCTCAGGTGCTGATCCCGAGAGCGGACGGGAAGGGGCGCGTCATGTCCTGTGAGATCATGAAGACAACGCCCGCCATCCAGAATCTCATCCGCGAGAGGAAGCCGCATCAGATCCGCAACAGTATACAGAGCGGCGTGGATATCGGGATGCAGCTTCTCGATAACGATCTGATCCGTCTCGCGAGGATGCGCGTGATCGACAGGACAGAGGCAATTGCGTACGCGCAGGACAGCGAGTACGTCAGCCGTAATTTGATGGGAATAGGAGGAGTTTAATAAATGGCAAGATTTATCTACCGGGCTATGGATGAAAAAGGGTTCTACACCAACGGGGAGCACGAATGCACCTCAAAAAAAGAGCTGGAGCAGTTTTTAAACGCCAAAGGTCTTTTTCTGGTTTCCTGTTCCCAGCCCACAAAGTTTAAACTGCACACGGAAAAGATCAAGCTGAGGGATATCATTATCTTTTCCCGTCAGTTTTCTGTTCTCTCCAACGCGGGTATTTCGCAGGACGAGTGTATCCGCACGATCGCGGCGCACTCGGAGAAGGACAGCATGAGGAATATCCTCAACGAGATCGCGGAGGAGATGCAGCACGGAAAACCGCTTTCAGAGTGTATGGAAAAGCACGAGAAGGTGTTTAAATACTTTTTTATCTCTATGATGAAGGTCGGAGAGTTCAGCGGTGAGATCGACCGCGTGCTCAAAGACGTGGCCGACTATTACGAGGACGAGGGAAAGCTTCAGTCCAAGATCCGCGGGGCGATCACTTACCCCATCATCCTGGGTGTGATGATCGTGGCCATCGTCATCTTTCTGATGAACGGCATCGTTCCCCAGTTCCAGGATATGTTCAGCTCCATGGGCGCGGATCTTCCGTTCATTACGCAGATGCTGATTGACGTCAGTGATTTCGTCCGGCAGAACGGACTGATCCTGGCTCTGCTCCTGGTGCTCTTTATCGTAGGGATCAGGTTCTATGTCAAGACGGAGAAGGGACGGTACCAGGTGGACCGGCTTATCATTTCCCTTCCGGTGATCAGCAAGGTGTACACAAAGGTCGTGACAGCCAGGTTTGCGCGTTCCATGAGTATCCTTTTAAACAGTGGAATCAGCCTGATGCAGTCCTTTGATATTATTGATTCCCTGATCTCAAACGGAGTCGTGCTGGAGAGATTCAAGGAGTGCAAGGAGAGCGTTTCCCTCGGGTACGCGTACTCCTCCTCTCTGGAGAAGATGAACTTTTTCCCGAGCATCCTTCTGAACATGGTTGCCGCGGGTGAGAAGGCGGGTTCTCTCGGAGAGGTCTTTGAGAAGACAAGCTCGTTTTTTGACGATGAGGCGGACCGGGAGATCGACACGATGATCAAGATGATCGAGCCTGTGATGCTTGTCATCGCGGGTGCGGTGATCGTGCTCGTCTTCCTGTCCATCATGCTTCCGATGTTTGATATGATCGGAAACGTATAGAGAGGAGAAGGTGATGCAGAACGTACTTTTCTATGTGATACTGGCAGTGCTGGGACTGGTGCTCGGCTCCTTTTTGAACGTTGTCATTTGCCGCCTTCCCAGAAAGGAGAGCCTGGCGTTCCCGGCAAGCCACTGCGCGAGCTGCGGGCACAAGCTGTCTCCGGTTGATCTGATTCCTGTGATCAGCTGGAGCTTCCTGCGGGGAAAATGCAGATATTGCGGGGAGAAGATCTCTCTTCGCTATCCGCTGATCGAGCTTCTGACGGCGGCGCTGTTCGTCCTTACGGCGACGCGGGCGGGCAACAGGTGGGAGCTTGTGATCTCCCTGGTCACGGTGCTGTTTCTGATCCCCATTGCCGCCATTGATTTTCAGCACTACATTATACCGAACAAAATCCTTCTAACGCTTTTGCCGGTGGCTGTGGCGTCCGCGGTCTTACAGATCGTAAGCCCGGAGCAGGTGAGCCTGTTCTATGACGGCGCGGGAGCGTTCCGCCCTCTGCTGGGCGCTGTGGCCGCTTCGGGGATCCTCTTTCTCATCGCCCTTCTGGGATATTACCTGAACGGCCGGGATGAGGTCATGGGGATGGGCGACATTAAGCTGCTCGTTCTCCTGGGAGCGCTGTGCGGGGCGAAAAAGATCCTTCTGGTCCTGCTCTGCGCGGTGCTTCTCGCCGGAGCTGCCTCTATCGTGATGCTTGTCACGCGGAAAAAAGGGAGAAAAGATAAAATCGCTTTCGGGCCCTATATCATTTTGTCGTTTTATGTGATAGTATATTGGTTGTAGAGACAGGAGGGATAAATATGAGAAAGAAAGCGGCGATCCTGCTCCTTTGCCTGACATGGAGTCTGACAGGCTGCAATGCGGCGGCCACAGAGGACCCGGATCTGGCGGAGATCATTGAAAAAATGGAAGTGACGGACACTGCGTCCGGGGACGGCGGGGCGCAGGACAGCGCGTCCGACGCCGGAGAGACCGGAACCGGGATCAGCGGATACCCTTCTCTGGAGGGGAAGGAGACCGCCTTTACAGTGAAATCCTTCTCCGATGTGTTTGCCAGCATCGAGCAGAAGGAAAACCGGCTGTACTATATCGGATTCCCCGGATGCGACTGGTGCCAGAGTATGGTGGCGATCCTGAATGAAGCGGCCCTGGAGGCCGGTAAGGAAATCTGGTATGTGCCGCTGCGCGATGAGCAGGGAAACGAGGTATATGAGATGGAGGACAGGGAGAGATTCGTTGAGTTTGCGCAGGAACATCTCGATACGAACGACGAGGGGGAACCGACTCTGTTTTCTCCGTACGTATTTGTGCTGAAGGACGGGGAGATCATAGATTCCCGCGTCGGCACGCTGGAGGATCACAAGCTGGAGGAAGGCATGACTGCAGAGCAGGAGCAGGAATTACTTGATATTTATAAGGCCATGTTTCAGGAAGTGGAATGATCCTCACACTTGAGAGAATCATGCGGGTTTTGAATGTTCCCCTTTTAATATTTATCGCTCTTTTATTTACCCGCTTTCAGGTTATCTTTACAGATAAAGATGAAAAGCGGCGCAGCTCTTTCGCGGCGATCCTCGTGATCGCCGTGCTGATCAGCCTGAGCTACGGAAGCTTTTCGGGCGGGTTTGTATCGTACGTCCTGATCACGGAGCTTCTGGCAGTGATCCTGATGGGGCTTTTCCACACGGGATTTCTGGATACCCATTTTCTGCTCGGGAAGTGGGCGATGTATCTGCTGATTATAAAAAACGTGCTGTACTGTCTGGCCTCCGTCTTTACGGACCGCAGCATTGCCGCGCTGAGGGCTTCGCCTGGAATACGGCAGAATATCAGCTTTTTTGTTTATCTGTTCGGAGTGGCGGCGTTCCTTCTGCTGCAGAGGATCTATCCCAGGGCGAGGGTGCGCAAGCTTCTGAACAACCGGAACGCAGTGAAGATCCTTGTGCTGATCGAGTACGGATTCTCCTTTGTCTGCGTGATCTTTCTGGAGTATCTGCTGACGGACGTCTCTTACGAGAGGGAGTACCTTTACCACATTCTGACTCTGTTGATCGGCGGAGGGCTGTATTCCGCAGTCTTTTACATGTTTGTGTTTTTCCAGGAGCGGGATGAGGAAAAGGAGCGGGCGGAGAAGCTGGAACTGCTGCACAAGAGAAGCAGAGAGTATTATGAACAGGAGCTGCAGGGGATGCAGGAGCTGCGCAGGGCGCGCCATGATTACAGAAATCAGCTCTTTATTATCCGGTGTCTGCTGGAGGAAGGAGATATCGGCAAGGCCAGAGAGTATGTGGCCGGACAGGAGGAGCAGACCCAGCGCGTGGACAGCGGGACGCTGTGCAACTGGAAAATTTTAAATTATATTCTTGCCAGGGAGAAGACTTACCTGGAGGAGAGGGGCGTTCGATGCCAGATCGCGCTCTGGATACCGGATATCCAGGTGAAGGAGGAGGATTTGTATCTTGTTTTTCTGAATCTTTTACATAACTGCCGGGAGGCGCTGCTGCGCCAGGACGGGGCGGAGGAGAGGTATCTGGAAATATGGGGCGAAGAAGAGCCCGCCGAAACCGGGGAGGGGTCTGAAAGATTCGCCATTTATCTGGAAAATTCGTTTTCCGGAGAGATCCTGCTCAATGACAGGAAGGAAATCATGTCGGTAAAAGACGATAAAGTGAACCACGGACTCGGGCTTAAGATCGTCCGGTCGATCCTGGAACAGAACGGGGGGACCGCGGAATATCGCTTTGACCGGGAGGAAAAGTATTTTCTGGTAAAACTGACGCTTGAGGAGGGAGCCGGGAATGGAAGCTGAGAATTTTTTTCTGAAATCCAACGCTTACTTCAGAGAACTGAGAGAGATACGCAGCCTTAAGGAGAATATCGGAGAGGAAGTCTGTACTTATCCTTTTTCGTGGCAGGAGCTGCGCTGCGGCAGGCTGACGGATACCGCGCGCTGGCGGGAATGGTTTGATGCGAAAGGCGCCCGGGCTTTTCAGGGGATCCTGATCCTTCTGACGATCAGAGAACCGGCGTGTCTGTGCATCCCGGCGTGGATCGACTGCGGCGGCGCGTTTATACACGGCGGGGATTACCGGACCCTTCCCTGGGTCAGAGGAGGCGGAGGGGACAGCGAGCTCTGCGCCAGGGCGGAAGCGTTTCTGGAAGCGCACCTGCAGGATTTTCTGGATACGAGAGAGTGGCGGCAGTTTTTTAAGCTGTGCGTGCAGCTTCTGGAGGACCTGAGTCTGGGAGAGGAGTGGAAGGAGCGCATCGTCTGCCGCGAGCTGTCTGACCAGCAGGCGACGGTGCAGGAGCGCTTTTACGATACGATCTTACACGAGGATAACAGCAGTCGGCTGTACCGCAATCTGTTTTCCAGGCTGGAGACCGCGGGGAAGCAGGCTTCCCTGGAGTATGAGAGCGAGCTGCGAAGCCAGCTTCAGCTCTGCCGGCAGGACCAGGTGCAGGACGCGCTGCTGGAGGAGTACACAGACAGGGTCAGGCAGATGAAGCGCGCTCCGCTCATCGCGGTGACGGGACGGGACGAGTCCCGGGTGAGAGAGCAGATCCTTCCTTTCTGGGAGGAGGTGCTCGCAGGCGGACGGTATTTTTACAACGGCTCCTCTGCTCTGATGCTGTCGGAGGAAGAGGAGGAGGACGGAAAGAACTGGTACCGCCTGCTTGACAAAGCCGGGGAGGAAGCCGGCCAGTTTCAGGAAAAGATGAACCAGCTTCTGAGCGAAGTGCACGGCAGCATCCTGGAGACAGGGGAACTGCTGAAGCGCCGGGTGCAGGAGACTGAGCTCCGCCTGCAGAAGATGCAGAAGAGCCTGAAAAAGAGGAACCGGGAGATCGACCGGCTGGCGAGCCGCAAAAGCGAGTGGATCGTCTTTCTCGATTCGGTATCCGGAGGGAGATACCGGCTGGCCATCTGGCAGAACCGGCTTGCGAAAAAGGTGGAGGGATTCTGCGGGGAGCAGGATCTGCCGGTGCTTGGCGGCAACAGAAATGTGGAAGAGATCGTGGGGCTCTACGACAGCTTTATTAAAAAAAAGCTGACGGAGCTCCGTCAGCGAAACGATATCTATAATGAGCAAAAAGAAAAAAACAATCAGGATAAACGACGGATCGCTCTCCTGGAGACAGGCGTCGCCTCCCTGAGCAAAATGGTGGAGATATGCATGGGGAAGGCGGAGCGCGACTCCGTGGACTGGGAGGAGCTGGAGACAGCGACTCCGGAACGGCTCGCGGAGGTTCTGGGGGACGTGCGCCGGAGATTTCAGATCAGGACGGCCTGGACGGCTCTGCGCTGCTGCGGGGAATCCGCAGAAGACAGTCGGGAACCCGCAGGAGAAGAGCAGGAGTACGCAGGAGACGGCGCAGGATCCGCATCAGACAGTCAGGAATCTGCAGCAGACGGGCAGAAGTCCGCAGGAGACGGCGCGGGGGAGGGCTCAGGGCTGCTCCTCTGCGGCTTTGAGGAGCTGTTCAGGAGGTATTACCGGGGAGAGCAGGAGATCGACTCTCTGGATCTTCTGATCGTTCTGGACGCGGACAGTATCCCGGCGGAGGACGGAATTTTACTTGCAAATTTCGCCAAACGCATGATCCTGCTCAGAGGGGACGGGACCTGGAAAGGGGGTGGGAACAATGGCATACGCAGATTATTAACACAAAAGCATGAAATAGGAGAAATGCAGCAAAAGGTGTACTGCCGGACGGAAACATTATGGGATATGGCGAATGAAGTCTTATCCGGCCAGATACACCAGGAAAGGAGGAGTCTATGAAGAGATTCAAATCAGAGAAGGCCTTTACCCTGGTCGAAATGTCAGTGGTGCTCTCGGTTGTTGCTCTAATCGGGTCTCTGTTAGTAGGAGGCGTTGTTACGGTAAATAACAACAGAGTGTCAGCGGATGTTTTGGAATTCTTTGACAAAGAAATTGAAGAGGCAAATGAAAACTTTAAGTTGGAACCCCAAAAAGTTCTTAAGCAAGCCATAGACCGGCCGGAGCCATATCTAAGCATGAGCTATTCTACTTTGGGAAACCAAACTCCCGGTTTTCAGTATACGGGATATTATGCGGAAGATCTGACTCCACAGAGCGGATCCACCACTGGTCTTGCAAAGTATCAGCTTATCGTTCGTTTTGAGCAGGAATTCGAAACGGCAGCAAGCAAGGCGAACGAGGTAGAAGGATTCTCCAGGAATATACTTTCTTTTCATATGAAGGCCATGGTTGTGGAACTGGTAGGCGAGGGAACAAACCAGAAATATGATTATGATAATCCTATGCTTGAACGTGTGTATAGAGGGATCTCGGTAGATGTTGACGAGGTAGACCTGAATAAGGAGAAAGATATTACCGTAACTTATAATATCAAAAACGAAGATCAGAATGCGGTGATTAGTAACCTGTCTACCGGTACTAATGCTGAGAATACACTGGAAGTAAAGTTCGCTAAAGGCGATCATTTCTATTCCCAGAAGGTAACTGCGGCATCAGAAAATGGCAAAGCATTTGTCGGCTGGGCTGAGAATCCTACCTCAAGGGATATCATTCCTGCAGGACAGAAAATCACCGGAGATATGACGGTATATGCTGTGTTTTCCGAGTATCGGCTGGAGTTCCAGCTAGCGGAAGGGCAGCAGTTTAGTACATCCGTGATTCCGTATCCGGATAACAAGAAAAATTTTTATATTGAGAGGGAGTTTTCTGATTTCCCGGAAGACGGAACAACGATAGGTGATATACCAGAGACAGTTGAAGACAAATGGATTGTAGAGAAACTGTTAGATGAAGATACGGCGGGACAGGTCCTTCAGGTAGGATATACTTTCACGGGATGGCGCAACGCAGTGACCAAGCAGCCGGTAAGTGAGAGTCTGGGCGGTCAGGGATTAGCGACTGCATTGACAAAGGAGGATCCGTATTTACAGCTTGAAGCAGTTATGGAGAAGCTTGATAAGGCTGACAAAATCCAGGCATTGGAGCTGAGTCTTGATTTGACCAATTATCAGGTAGGAGACAGAAAGTTTTTCGTATATGGCATCACGGATCTGGAATATGCATTTAGCTATGATACCAGCAAAGACACGCTAATATTAGAACAGAAAGAATATAATACTTGGAATGGAGAGAAGGAACTGATTCATACAGAAGAGTTCGTACTCGGAGAAGACAGCTGTCTGAGCATTGTCGGTGAGAATAATGCAAAATTGACTGATTTTAAGGCTTATATTCAAGACCTAATGGAGGAAGGACTGTACATACAGCTAGATCGCATTAGTTTGACTGTTAATGCTCCGAAATTCGACAGTTCCACCTATCGTGACGCTACTGGAAACGTTGAAAAAGATACGGTCTATCTGGCGGATACAAATGTGATAGCAAAAGATGACCAACTGGCATCTTTAGATGCATCTGCTTTTCAGGAGTCTGAGAAAATGAAGTATCAGACAATGGCTTTGGACGAACAGGTGACAGAGCTTCCTTTGGATGAAGCAAGTTATGATGCTTTAAATGAAGATCTGCTATCATGGCATGCAGAAGACACAAACAATCGAGGACAGGTGGAAGTTCTCAATATGGCAGGGGCGATTGAACTTGGCAATGGAAACGATAATGGCGTGTATACGACCAAATATGACAAGGAGGTTTCCACCACTAAAGAAGAGTTGATTGGCTCCAGGGAAATCAGCTTCCAGGTGGTTGTTCCGCTGAGCCTGGTGGATGGTGGGGCATATAAGCCGGGTGAAGATAATTTTGTACTTAGGGTTCGACAGAGGGTGGATGAGGACGGTTACATCCGTCTGCAGATAAGAGGAAAATCAAAGCCGCTCTACAGTGGTCAGGAATGGATCGAATTGTATACTGCTGTCAACGAGCACTGGGAGAACGTTAATACAGGAATCCCATACAAAGAAACCTACACCGACAGTAACGGCACATACACAGTCTATAATCGAATTTCAACTGTGGAGGTTATAGGAGATATTCCTCAAAGTTTATATACTGTGGAATCTGATGTCGCAATTGTGGAGGGAAATGGTCCCACGGCAGATGGATGGTTTCCGAAAGAGACCGGATTAAACGAAGTATATAATGATGCTAAAATTCAAGCAGTGAAAGTAGAGTCGCAGGGTGCTCTTGGAGAAAAGAAGATGGAGTCGGGGTATTGCAAGAATGTTAATCGACCGTATTGTCAACCTCACGATCCGGGCGGCATGCACCTGCAGCTAAACCAGGGACTTTATACTGTAAGACCTGTTCCATTAACCAATTGGCAGTATGATGATGCGATTTACATTTTGAGTAGTTCATTTGACAAGAATATAAATCAATCAGATATAAACAACGGCAAAATTCCATATGTGGCTTATAGTGGTACTAAGTATTGGGAAGATTTTGCTTTTAAAGCCGGGTTAAAGAATAATTTTGTTAAGAAGGGAGGCAACGAAGCTACGTTTGAAAAGATATGGACGGGAAATGCGAGTAATCAGATCATGATTGGAAGCTACGCTACCCATAGAAGTACTGGAAAAGTACATATGACTCACTACTCTTTCAACAACGAAAAGGGAGGGGTTATGTATACTAGCTTACCGAAGTACTTTGAGTGCAGATAACACATAATATAGTACACGCATTTTCCCCAAAATCAAGTTTTGGGGAAAATGCGTGGCAAAATAACTAAAATCAGGAAATCTTTAGAAAGTAAGATTTTAGGAGGATAAAATGATTAAAATTTGCGTTGTGGAAGATGAAAATATCATTTTAAACTATTATAAAGAGTTGTTTCGGTCTTATCAAGAAGAATTTTCTGGCAAAAAAAATTTTGAAGTAAAGTATTACCACTCTGGTGAGGATTTATTAAGAAAAGAAGATGTTAATGAACTGGATGTGCTATATTTAGATTGTTTCATGGGTGAGGGAAAGATGGACGGCATGGCTGTTGCCTCTGCTGTTCGAAAGAAAAACAGTGAAGTAAAAATTATTTTTTTGAGCAGTACACCAGATTTTGCCCTGAAAGCCTATCAGGTAAAGGCGTGGAATTATGTTGTTAAGAATACGATCACGAAATCGTCTTTCCTGAAAGATTTGGATGAGCTGCTGAATAGTCTGACTGTTCAGCCTTTTAAATTTGTCTGGAGATTTAACGGTCAGATGGAAATAATCGATCTCACGGAAATTATGTATGTCGAGCGAATCAGACGGAAAAACATTATCAGTACAACCTTTGGAGAACGGCAGTGTTACGACACGCTTGCGTCTCTGGAGGAGCAGCTTGGGAGCAGGATGTTTGTCCGTGTAAATCGTTCCGCCTTTGTGAACGTGCGGTACATAAAAGGGGTCAACAATGAAGAAATCGTTATGAAGGATGGGAAAAAGTTTTATATCTCAGGAAAGAGTTATAAGCGTATCAAGAATCTGATTTCAATGAAAGTTTCCGGAGGGAGGTAAAAATGCAGATAAGTGTGACAACTGATTATGCGATCAGGATCATTGTTTTTCTGGATGTGGAAGGGAAAGGGACTGCCAGAACAGCCGACGAGATTTCGAAAGCGATGTATATTCCAAAAGGCTATCTGGCCAAGATTCTGAAGAAGCTGAAAAACGGGAATCTGATAGACAGCGTGATCGGGCAGAAGGGCGGCTATTATCTTGTAAAGGATAAAAAGGAGATCACACTGCTGCAGATCATGGAAAATATCGAGAAGACGATGTTTATAAACCGGTGTCTGGAGCCGGATGAGTACTGCAACAGAGCCGCAGCCCACAGCTGTCAGATCAGGAGATATTACCAGGAGGTACAGGAGGAGATCAGGGAGAAGTACTTTAATATCTCTATTGAAGAGCTGATCCACAGATATCCTGATTCCGGGCTCGGACTGCTGTGCGATGCGGACGGGGAGTTCGCAGAAGGATAAAAAGGGAAAGGGAGAAAACAAATGATAGAATATTATGGATGCAGAACGTGCAAAAGCGCGGACGGACAGCTGGAAGAATATATAAGAACACTGCCGATGGAGACGTCCCACCACAGGGTGGAGTCTCAGGATACGAAGTGCGGATTCGGTCTGCAGGGGGTCTGCTGCAGGCTGTGCTCCAACGGACCCTGCCGTATCACTCCGGAAGCGCCGAGGGGAATCTGCGGCGCGGACGCGGACACGATCGTTGCAAGAAACTTTTTGAGAGCGGTTGCCGCAGGCTCCGGCTGTTATATCCATGTGGTTGAAAATACGGCGAAAAATGTCAGGGATATTGCCCGCAGCAAAGGCGAGATTAAGGGCGTGAACGCGCTGAACAGACTGGCGGAGATGCTGGATATCCATGAGGAGGATCTGTACCTCCGCGCCGAGAAGGTGGCGCAGGCTGTGCTGGATGATCTGCACAGGCCGGAGTATGAGAACATGGAGCTTGTCCGGAAGATGTCCTACGCTCCCCGCTACGAGACATGGAAGCGGCTCGGGATCCTTCCGGGAGGCGCGAAGGCAGAGGTGTTTAAAGGGGTAGTGAAAACATCTACAAACTTAAATTCCGATCCCATGGATATGCTCAAAGACTGCCTGAAGCTGGGGATCTCGACGGGAATCTACGGCCTGGTGCTGACGAACCTGCTCAATGATATCGTGCTGGGCGAGCCGGAGCTGAGACTGGCTCCTGTGGGACTGCGGGTGATCGACCCGGCTTATATCAATATTATGATTACGGGACATCAGCATTCGATGTTTACATATCTGCAGAAGCGCCTGACGGATCCTGACGTGGTAGCAAAGGCGAAAAAGGCCGGGGCACAAGGCTTTAAGCTGGTAGGCTGTACCTGTGTGGGACAGGATCTGCAGCTTCGCGGGGCTCATTATGAGGAAGTATTTGCCGGACATGCGGGCAATAACTACACAAGCGAAGCGGTTCTGGCGACGGGAGCCATCGACGCGGTGATCTCAGAATTCAACTGTACGCTGCCGGGGATCGAGCCGATCTGCGATAAGCTGCAGATCAGGCAGATCTGTGTGGACAGCGTCGCGAAAAAGGCGAACGCCGAGCTGAAGGAATTTGATTTTGCAAACAGAGAGCGGGTGACAGAGGAGATCATCGATTCTGTCGTGGAAACGTATATGAAGAGACGCGGGGGCAGACTGAATCTGCTTGTGGATCACGGAAACGACGATACCCTCACCGGAGTAAGCGAAGGCTCTCTCAAGGAGTTTTTAGGCGGAGACTGGAAGGCGCTGGTCCGTCTGATCGTATCCGGAAAGATCAAAGGGATCGCGGGGATCGTGGGCTGTTCGAATCTGACGGCAGGCGGACACGATGTGCTGACAGTGGAACTGACGAAGGAACTGATCTCCAGAGATATCCTTGTTCTCTCAGCGGGATGCTCCTCAGGGGGACTGGAAAACTGCGGCCTGATGACGAAAGATGCTGTAAAGTACGCGGGACCGGGGCTCAGAGAGGTGTGCGAACAGCTGGATATCCCTCCTGTGCTTAACTTTGGCCCGTGTCTGGCGATCGGAAGGCTGGAGCTTGTCGCTATCGAACTGGCGGAGACTCTCGGCATCGATCTGCCCCAGCTTCCGCTCGTGCTCTCAGCGGCGCAGTGGCTGGAGGAGCAGGCGATCGCGGACGGCTGCTACGGGCTGGCTCTGGGACTGCCGCTTCACCTGGGACTGCCTCCGTTTGTGACGGGAAGTCCGAAAGCGACCAGGACTCTGACTCAGGATATGAAGCATCTGACAGGCGGTCAGGTGATCATCAATGACAACGCGAAAGAGTCGGCGGACATTCTGGAGAAGATTATTCAGGAAAAACGTTCCGGGCTTCAGATATAGAGGAGGTGTGGACAGTGAGACGTATTATGATTGATTATGAGAAATGCGACGGCTGTAAAAACTGTTCGATTGCCTGTATGCAGGCGCACCGTGAGGACGAAGGAACGATCTATGACCTGAATCTCACCGATCCGCGCAATGAGTCCAGGAATCAGATCTTAAGGGTCAAGGACGGTACATACCGGCCGCTGTTCTGCAGACACTGCAAGGAGCCGGAATGTGTGATGACATGTATGAGCGGAGCGCTGCGCAAGGACCCGGAGACGGGGCTGGTGACATATGATGAAACGAGATGCGCGGCCTGCTTTATGTGTGTCATGCACTGTCCGTACGGAACGATCAAACCGTCCCATTCCTTACAGAAGGTAATCAAATGTGATTTCTGCGCTGAGGACGGATATGAACCGAACTGTGTGAAGTCCTGCCCGAAAAAGGCGATCCATGTGGAGGAGGTAGAGGCATGAGGCATGTAATCATTGGAAGCAGCGCGGCGGGGATCTCTGCCGCCCGGGAGATCAGAAGGCTCCGGGAGGACGCGGAGATCATCATGATCAGCAGGGACGGGCATGTCCATTCCCGCTGTATGCTGCATAAATATATCTCGCATGAGCGGGATGTGAAGGGACTGGATTTTACAGAAGATAATTTCTTTGAGACGCAGAGAGTAGAGTATATCCAGAATGAGGTGATCTCTGTTCAGGAGAAGGAGAAATGCGTGGTCCTCCGTACGGGCGAGGAGATCCCTTATGACAGGCTTCTGATCGCCTCCGGGGCACAGAGCTTTATTCCGCCGGTGGGCGATCTGAGGACAGCTCCGAATGTATGCGGTATGCGCGACCTGTCGGACGCCCAGACCATTGACAGGATGGCGGAATCCGCCGACAACATCCTGGTGATCGGAGCCGGGCTTGTGGGGATGGACGCGGCCTACGGCCTTTTGCAGCGGGGCAAGAGGGTGACCGTCCTGGAGATGTCCCACAGGATTCTTCCAGTGCAGCTGGACGCGCATTCAGCCGAGGTATACCAGAGAGAGTTTGAGTCAAGAGGCGCGATCTTTTATCTCGGGAGAAGGCTTGAAAAAACGATCTGCGGCGTTGGCGGACAGATCTGCAGGGTCGTTCTTGACACAGGGGAAAACATTGACTGCGATATGATCATCGTTGCCGCTGGCGTACGTCCGGCAATCGACTTCCTGGACAACAGCGGGGTCGAGGCGGGACGCGGGGTCCTTGTGGACGCAGGTCTTCAGACGAATGTAAAGGATATCTACGCGGCCGGCGACGTTATCGGCCACTCCGCTATCTGGCCAAATGCCGTAAAGCAGGGGATCGTCGCTGCCAGAAATATGTGTGGAATGTCAGAGAAATATACGGATACCTTTAACGAAAAAAACATGATGAACTTTTTCGGGATCGTGACTCTGTATCTGGGGCAGATCTGCACGAGGAGAGACGAGGTCGTGATGACAGAAGAGGACAGGAACGTTTACCGCAGAATCAGCATCCGGGACGGAAAGGTGACCGGGATCCTGCTCCAGGGCGATATTTCCAACGCTGGCGTCTGGCAGTATCTGATCAAAAATCAGATCGATATCAGCAATATCAAAGAGAATGTGTTCCAAATCTCATATGCAGATTTCTTCTCCGTAAAGGCAGATGGGGAATACAGGTGGAATTATCAGAGACAGGCGGCTGAATGAGGACGGCCTTGCAGCATATCTGCCGCTTTCTGACCGGGGATTCCGTAAATACGGCACAACGCTGGTCATTAACATCTTATTCCGGATATAATTAACGGTGGGATGGAAGGGAGAGGCTTAGATGCATATTAAAAATAAAAAGGAAAAGCTGCTGCTTATTATTTTGATGGCAGGTTTATACGGTTTTCACTTTCTGGTAATGCCTGCAGCAGCTCCGCAGTCTTTCAGGGGATCGACTGAGGAGAGCGCTGTTTTCTGGATTTCGACGGCCATTGCCACGATTATAGGCTATGTGGCAATTTCGTCAAAGTTTATGGACTGGCTGCCAGCCAACATCATATATGGGCTCTTGCCAATGGTATATTCGGCTAACGGAGCATACGGCTTTAAATATGGGACTCCTGACAGTTTAGGAATTATATATTATGCGTTCCAAATCACGTTATATTTAATATACCAGGCTCTGATCCGGCTTGTGTTTTTTATCGGGAGGAAAATCGCCGGTTGGTACAGGCGGAGAAAAAATAAGCTGCCTGAAGAAAAGTGAACCTTCCCAGATAGTTCGGAAGAAATGATAAGAAGGATAAGGAGCAGGATGAAATGCCTGATCCCAGGGGCGCCTTCCTTACAGAGGGCGCCCCTGGGCTTTTATATTTTAAATCAAACATTGCAAATTTAGCCGGTCCGGTTGAGAGATATCATGTATTTGACTGGCCCGGCGTGGATTTAAAAGGCGTATATTCGACGGGGGAAGGGAGAGGCTTAGATGCATATTAAAAATAAAAAGGAAAAGCTGCTGCTTATTATTTTGATGGCAGGTTTATATGGTGTAAAATTTCTGATAATGCCTGCAGTAGTTCCGCAGTCTTTCAGGGGGTCGGATGAGGAGACTGCTGTTTTGTGGATTTTGACGACTATTACCACGATTATAGGCTATGTGGCAATTTCGTCAAAGTTTATGGACTGGCTGCCAGCCAACATCATATATGGGATCTTGCCGGTCATATATTCAGCTAACGGAGCATACGGCGTTAAATATGGGACTCCTTACAGTTTCGGAATTATAGATTATGCGTACCAAATGACAGTGGTTTTAATATTCCAGGCGCTGATCCGGCTTGTGTTTTTTATCGGGAGGAAAATCGCCGGTTGGTACAGGCGGAGAAAAAAATAAGCTGCTTCGTTTAAAAACCGAGCACACTCGATTTTTTTATTGCTATACTTATTCTCTCTGTGATATAATTGGAGTAATGTCAACAATACGATAAAGAAATGGAAGGAATGAGTATGAGCTTTATATCTTATTTAATCAATGGATTGAGCCTCGGAAGCGTCTATGCGATCATTGCACTGGGATATACCATGGTGTACGGTATCGCAAAGATGCTGAACTTCGCTCACGGTGACGTTATCATGATCGGCGCGTATATGGCCCTTATCTCTATGACCCAGGCAGGTATGCCGCCGATCATCGCAATACTGATCGCGGTCGGCGTATGTACGCTGCTCGGCGTGGTGATCGAGAGGATCGCCTACAAGCCGCTGCGCAATGCGTCGTCCTCACTGGCAGTGCTGATCACTGCCATCGGTGTGAGCTACCTGCTCCAGAATGTGGCGCTCCTTGTATTTGGCGCGAACGCGCAGACATTCCCGTCTGTGATCAAATGGAAAGGACTGTCGCTGGCAGGCGGAAAGCTGAATATTTCCGGGGAGACGATCGTGACCATCGTTGTCTGCCTGATTATCATGGCAGCGCTTATCACATTTGTGCAGAAGTCAAAGCCCGGACAGGCGATGCGCGCTGTCTCCGAGGATAAGGGCGCGGCCCAGCTTATGGGGATCAATGTGAACGGGACGATCGCCCTTACTTTCGCAATCGGTTCTGCGCTGGCAGCAGTGGCGGGGGTTCTGTTATGCTCCGCTTACCCGAGCCTGACGCCATACACAGGCGCACTGCCCGGAATCAAAGCGTTCGTTGCCGCAGTATTCGGCGGGATCGGTTCGATCCCGGGAGCGTTTATCGGAGGACTTCTCCTCGGTGTGATCGAGATTTTCGGAAGGGCATATATCTCCTCTCAGATGGCGGACGCGATCGTGTTTGCCGTCCTGATCATTGTGCTGCTTGTAAAGCCTGCCGGACTTTTAGGCAAGAAGATTCAGGAGAAAGTGTAGGTGGATGATATGCAGAAGACGATGAAAAATAAAATCAGTACTATGAACAAAAATACGAGAAAGAATCTGATCACCTACGCAATTGTCATCGCGGCATTTGCAGTCATGCAGACGCTCATCAGTACGGGCAGCGTATCCAGCCTGCTGGAAGGGCTGATGGTGCCGATCTGTATCTATGTGATCCTTGCCGTTTCGCTGAACCTGGTGGTCGGTATCCTGGGCGAGCTGAGTCTGGGACATGCGGGCTTTATGTGTGTGGGCGCGTTCGCCAGCGCGTTCTTTTCAAAATGTATGCGGGACGTGATTACGGTTGATATTGTCCGCTTTCTTCTTGCGCTCCTGATCGGTATCGCCGCGGCGGCGGTGTTTGGCATCCTGATCGGCATCCCGGTACTCCGCCTGAAAGGGGATTATCTTGCGATCGTTACGCTTGCTTTCGGTGAGATCATCAAGAACCTGGTCAATGTCCTGTATATCGGCAAAGATGCGAATGGCTTCCATTTCTCCACAAAAGATGTGATGGCGCTGGACATGGAGCCGGACGGCACGGTGATCGTGAACGGGCCGCAGGGGATCACGGGAACGCCCAAAGACGCTACTTTCCTGATCGGATTTATTTTGATCCTGATCACTCTGTTTATCGTGCTCAATCTGATCAATTCCAGGGATGGCCGCGCGATCATGTCGATCCGTGACAACCGGATCGCTGCAGAGTCGATCGGCATCAATGTGACGAAATATAAACTGATGGCATTTACAGTCTCGGCAGCGCTTGCAGGCGCGGCGGGTGTGCTCTATGCGCATAACCTGTCTACCCTGACAGCGAATACGAACAACTTCGGATACAACCAGTCGATCATGATCCTCGTATTCGTCGTGCTGGGCGGTATCGGAAATATCAGGGGCTCCATTATCGCGGCGGTCATACTGACACTGCTGCCGGAGCTGCTCAGAGGACTTTCAGACTACCGTATGCTTATCTATGCGATCGTGCTGATCGTTATGATGCTCTTTAACTGGGCGCCCAGGGCGATCGAGTGGAGAGAGAAGTATCTCAGATTCGGAAGAAAGAAAAAGGAGGCTGTTCAATAATGGCGTTACTGGATGTAAAAAATCTCGGCATTTCATTTGGCGGTCTCCGCGCGGTGAATGCATTTGACATATCGATCGAAAAGGAAGAGCTGTACGGCCTGATCGGGCCGAACGGGGCGGGAAAGACTACGGTTTTTAACCTGCTGACCGGGGTGTATAAGCCGGACAGCGGAAAAGTTCTCCTGGACGGTCAGGATATTACCGGAAAGAAGACCATTGATATCAGTAAGGCAGGGATCGCCCGGACATTCCAGAATATCCGTCTCTTTAAGAAGCTGAGCGTGCTGGATAATGTAAAGGCAGGGCTCCACAACAGGCATCCTTATTCCACTCTGGAAGGGATCCTGCGTCTGCCGGGATACCGCAGGGCAGAGCGGGAGATGGATGAGAAGGCGATGGACCTGCTCAAAGTGTTTGACCTGGAAAACTACGCGCATGTAGATGCGGCGAACCTTCCGTACGGTCAGCAGAGAAGGCTGGAGATCGCGAGAGCCCTGGCGACAGAGCCGAAGCTCCTTTTGCTGGACGAGCCGGCGGCCGGCATGAACCCCAATGAGACGGGCGAGCTGATGGATATGATCCGCTTCGTCCGGGAGGAGTTCCACATGACGATCCTCCTGATCGAGCATGATATGAAACTTGTAAGCGGTATCTGTGAGAGACTGACCGTGCTGAACTTCGGAGAGACGCTCTCTCAGGGCAGGACGCCGGACGTCTTAAACGACCCGCAGGTCATCACTGCGTATCTTGGAGAATAGGAGGGGACGTTGATTATGGCAATGCTTGAAGTAAAAGATCTTGAAGTATATTACGGTGTGATCCAGGCGATCAAGGGTATCTCTTTCCATGTCGGTCAGGGGGAAGTCATCGCCCTGATCGGAGCCAACGGCGCGGGCAAGACAACGACCCTGCACACAGTGACAGGCCTGATCTCGCCGAAAAACGGACATGTGCTGTTTGAGGGAAAAGACATCACAAAAGTACCGGCGCATAAGATTGTGTCCATGGGAATGGCGCATGTACCGGAGGGGCGGCGTGTATTCGCGGAACTGAGTGTGTATGAAAACCTGAAGATGGGCGCGTATACAAGGAAGGATAAAAATGAGATCGAGGAGAGCCTGAAAAATGTCTATAAGCGTTTCCCCCGCCTGGAAGAGAGAAGGAACCAGATGGCGGGAACATTAAGCGGCGGCGAGCAGCAGATGCTTGCGATGGGGAGGGCGCTCATGTCAAAGCCGAAGCTCATCCTCATGGATGAGCCCTCCATGGGACTTTCTCCGATCATGGTAAATGAGATTTTTGATATTATCCGTTCGGTGAGCGAGAGCGGTACCACGGTGCTTCTCGTCGAGCAGAACGCGAAGAAGGCGCTTTCCATAGCAGACCGGGCATATGTACTGGAGACAGGAAAGATCGTCCTGGAAGGGAAGGCAAAAGACCTTCTGGAGGATGACTCTATTAAGAAAGCTTATCTTGGGGAGTAAAGGAGGCGCATTCTTATGAAAAATATTGTAATCACTATCTCAAGGCAGTACGGGAGCGGAGGGCGGACCATCGGCGCGATGCTTGCTCATGAGCTGGGGATCAACTGTTACAGCCGCGAGCTGCTGCGCATGGCGTCAGAGGACAGCGGGATCAATGAAAGGCTTTTCGGCATGTCTGACGAGAAGCTCCGCCGCGCAGGCTGGCTCCGGCTTCTGAGCCGGCCTTATGAGGGAGAGCTGCTCCCGCCAGAGGATAAAGGATTTACGTCTGACGACAATCTTTTCAATTATCAGGCCAAGATTATCAGGGAACTGGCCGCGAAGGAATCCTGCGTCATCGTCGGAAGATGCGCGGACTATGTGCTGAAGGATTATCCGAATGTGATGAGTGTGTTTATCCATGCGGACAGGAAGTTCTGCATGGAACGCGCTATGGAGCGCCACAGCATGACCGGGAAAGAGATGGAAAAGTACATCCAGAAGACCGATGAGTACAGGAGTGATTTCTATCGCTATCACACAGGACATGAGTGGGCGGACGCAAGGAATTATGATCTCTGCCTGAACAGCGGAAAGCTGGGATTCGAGAAATGCGTGGAAGAGATCAGAGCCTATATGAAAATACGCTTCGAGTAGAATCACTGGAAAATCCGAAACTATGCGAAATACAGAAATCAGCAGGGAGCAGCCCGTCTTCGGCGCAGACAATTTCCCTGCTGATTTCAACGCATAGTTTCGGATTTTATAGTGCCAGGAGAAGGAAAATGTGTTACACTTCTATTTACGGGAGGGTTTGCACATGGAAGCTTACACCAGTTTTGCGTCGGTGTACGACACATTTATGGACAATGTCCCCTACGGGGAGTGGGGAACCTATATACACAGCCTGCTGTGCAGGTATGGCGTGAAGGACGGGCTCGTCCTGGATCTGGGATGCGGCACGGGGACGATGACGGAGATCCTCGCAGGATTTGGGTATGACATGATCGGGGTGGACAATTCCGGGGATATGCTTGAGCTTGCGGTGGAGAAGCGGCTTGCGTCCGGGCATGACATCCTTTATCTCCTCCAGGATATGCGGGAATTTGAACTGTACGGCACGGTCCGGGCAGTGGTGAGCGTGTGCGACTCCGTGAATTATATCACTGAGCCGGAGGAGCTTGCCGAAGTGTTCCGGCTGGTCAATAATTATCTTGATCCCGGCGGGATCTTTCTTTTTGATTTTAATACAGAGTACAAGTACCGTGAAGTCATGGGGGACTGCACGATCGCGGAGGACCGCGGGGACTGCAGTTTTATATGGGAGAACTGTTATTATGAAGAGGAGAAGCTCAATGAATATCACCTGACTCTTTTTATCAGAGAAGGAGTGGCTCCGGAGCGGATCTCTTCCGGACAGGATGAAGCCGGGGAGGAAAATGATGCAGATGATAACGGCGCTCTGTACCGGAAATACAGAGAGACACATTTCCAGAGGGGGTATACTCTGGAGGAGATCCGGGAACTGCTAAGCAGTGCGGGGCTTGTTTTCCAGGCTGCGTATGATATGGATACAGGGGAAGCGGCATGGGAAAAGAGCGAGAGGATCTGTGTGATCGCCCGGGAGTGCGGGAAACGGCCGCCAGAGGAGAGCGGACCGGCACAGGAAGCCGGAGAAAGCGGGCCGGCACAGGAAGCCCGGGAAGTATAAATTGAGCGAAAGAAAAAGAGTTTGATGACAGGAGATTGGGAAAGATGGCAGATTATCTTGTAAGAGCAGCAGCGGCAAATACGCAGATCCGCGCGTTTGCGGCAGTGACCACAGAGCTTGTGGAGGAGGCGCGGCAGCGTCACGGGACCAGCCCTGTGGCGACGGCGGCGCTCGGACGGCTTCTGACCGGCGGGGCGATGATGGGAAGCATGATGAAGAATGACACGGACATGCTGACGATCCAGATCAAATGCTCAGGGCCGATCGGGGGGCTGACAGTGACAGCGGACAGCCAGGGAAATGTGAAAGGATATGTCCATGACCCGGAAGTGATCCTCCCGCCGAAAAACGGCAAGCTGGATGTGGGCGGAGCGCTGGGACAGGGCGTGATGACAGTGATCAAGGACATGGGGCTCAAAGAGCCTTATTCCGGGCAGACGATCCTTCAGACCGGGGAGATCGCGGAGGACCTGACGTATTATTTTGCCACGTCAGAGCAGGTGCCGTCTTCTGTGGGGCTGGGCGTGCTCATGGAGAAGAAGAATACCGTGCGCTGCGCAGGCGGTTTTATCGTGCAGGTGATGCCGTTTATCGAGGACGAGGCGCTCAATAAGCTGGAAGAGAATATCCGGAACCTCCAGTCCGTGACTTCTATGCTGGACAACGGGCACACGCCGGAAGAGATGCTCTCGCAGGTGCTGGAAGGGCTGGACCTGGAGATCACGGATACAATGCCGGCGCGGTTTTACTGTAACTGTTCGAAAGAACGGATCGAGAAAGCGATCATCAGCATCGGGAAGAAGGATATCCAGTCCATGATCGATGACGGGGAAGACATTGAAGTGAAATGTCATTTCTGCAATACAGCATACAACTATACTGTGGAAGAATTAAAAGAGCTGCTGAAGAAAAGCAGATAGGTAAGGCAGATGTAAGTGCTGGTCAGACAACCCAGAGCAGCAGAAGCGGCAGAACCGAAGCAGTAAACGCAGACCAGTAAGCATGAAGACGGTCCGGGAGAAAATGTCTGCCCGGGCGGGAAGGTGGAGAGAAGATGAGACATGGATTTGTAAAAGTGGCGGCAGCTACGCCGGACATCCGGGTGGCGGATGTGGAATACAATACAGAGAATATATGCAGGGCGATCGGCGAGGCATGCGAAAGGAAAGCAAAGATCATCGTATTCCCGGAGCTCTGCATCACCGGATATACATGCGGGGATCTTTTTACCCAGGACGCACTCCTCGAGGCGGCGCGCAGGGCGCTGCTGCATATCGCAGAATATACGGAGGACAGAGATATCCTTGCATTTGTGGGGATGCCGCTGGCTGTAAGAGGGAAGCTTTACAATACCGCGGCGGCGCTGAACCGGGGGAAAATCCTCGGATTTACGACAAAGACATTTCTCCCGAACTATGCGGAGTTCTATGAGATGAGGCAGTTTACGCCGGGACCGGACCAGGCAGGGTATCTCCTGTTCGAGGGGGAGCAGGTGCCCTTTGGCCCCCAGATCCTGTTCGAGGCTTCCGGCATGGAGGATCTGATCGTGTCCGCGGAGATCTGCGAGGATGTGTGGTCTCCTGTGCCGCCCAGCATACAGGCGGCGATCGAGGGAGCGACTGTGATCGTCAATTGTTCTGCCAGCGATGAGACGATCGGAAAGGACACTTACCGCAGGGAGCTGATCGCCGGGCAGTCTGCAAGGCTGATCGCGGGGTATGTGTACGCCAATGCCGGGGAAGGGGAATCCACCACGGACGTTGTGTTCGGCGGGCACAATATCATCGCGGAGAACGGAGCAGTCCTCAAAGAAGCTGCGAGATATAAAAATGAGATCATTTATTCTGAGTTTGACCTGAAGCGCATCGTCAGCGAGCGGCGGAAGAATACGACCTTCCAGGCTGACCCGGATGGGACGCTCATGCGCGTGCCCTTTACTGTGGAAAAGGAAGATGTGGAGCTGACGAGGGCGTTCCCGAAGACGCCGTTCGTCCCGTCCGATGAGAGTGCGCGGGCGGAGCGGTGCGAGGAAATACTGACGATCCAGGCGATGGGGCTGAAAAAGCGTCTGGCGCATACAAATTCAAAAACCGCGGTTGTGGGAATCTCAGGGGGGCTTGACTCTACCCTGGCGCTTCTTGTGGCTGCCTGTGCCTTTGACATGCTCGGAAGAGATAAGAAGGATATCATCGCAGTGACCATGCCCTGCTTCGGGACAACGGACCGCACGTACCAGAATGCCTGCGAGATGTCGAAGAAGACAGGGGCGACACTCAGAGAGGTGCCCATCGCAGAGGCGGTGAAGGTACACTTCCGGGATATCGGCCAGGATCCGGAGAAGCATGATGTGACTTATGAAAACTCTCAGGCGAGGGAGCGCACCCAGGTGCTGATGGACATCGCGAACCGGACAGGCGGCATGGTGATCGGGACCGGGGATATGTCGGAGCTTGCGCTCGGCTGGGCGACTTACAACGGGGACCATATGTCCATGTACGGTGTGAATGCGTCCGTGCCGAAGACGCTGGTGCGCCATCTTGTGAAATACGCGGCGGATGAGACGAAAGACCAGGAGCTGAAAAGGGTGCTCTATGACGTGCTGGACACTCCGGTGAGCCCGGAGCTGCTGCCGCCAAAGGACGGGGATATCGCGCAGAAGACAGAAGACCTTGTGGGGCCATATGAGCTGCATGATTTCTTCCTCTATTATATGCTGCGCTTCGGATATGAACCGGCAAAGATTTTCCGGCTCGCGAAGAGAGCGTTTGAAGGGGATTATGACGGCGAAGTGATCCTGAAGTGGCTGAAAACATTCTGCCGGAGATTTTTCTCCCAGCAGTTTAAGCGCTCCTGTCTTCCGGACGGACCGAAGGTGGGGACAGTGGCGCTCTCGCCCAGAGGGGACTGGAGGATGCCAAGCGACGCCTGCGCCGCGGTCTGGATGAAAGAACTGGATGAGATAGAGATATAGAGAAGATATGAGGCTCAGGAGAAAAAGGCAGAACGGAGACAGCGGGGAAACAGCCTGTGCAGGATCACGGGCAGACGGAACGGAGGAAAAGACAGATGAAACTGATCAGGACAGAAGATGCGGCCGGAAGCGTGCTGTGCCATGACATTACCCAGATCATACCGGGCGTGGTCAAGGGCGCGGTATTCCGGAAAGGACATGTGGTGACCGAAGAGGATATCCCTGTACTTCTCTCTGTGGGGAAGGAGCATCTCTATGTGTGGGAGAAGCAGGAGGGGATGCTCCACGAGAATAACGCGGCGGAGATCCTCCGGCAGGTCTGCCAGGGAGAGCATATGGGCGCGTCGGAACCGAAAGAGGGAAAGATCGAGCTGACTGCGGAAGCGGACGGGCTTTTGAAGATCGACCGGGAGAAATTAAACGCGGTGAACGGGATGGGGCAGATGGTGATCGCCTCGCGCCACGGAGATTTCCCTGTGAAAGAGGGGGATAAGATCGCCGGGATGCGCGTGGTGCCCCTTGTTATCGAAGAAGAGAAGATGAACCGTGTGAAAGAGATCTGCGGAGATGAGCCTGTCTTCCGCCTGCTTCCCTTCCGGGAGATGAAAGCAGGGATCGTGACGACCGGGAGCGAGGTGTACCACGGGCGGATCGAAGATAAATTCACACCTGTGGTGAAGGAAAAGCTGGAAGAATATCATGTGGAAGTGCTGGGAAATACCCTGTGCGACGACAGGCCTGAGATGGTGGAGGAGGCTGTCAGAGAGTGGATCGCAAAAGGCGCTGATCTTGTCGTGTGCACCGGCGGGATGAGCGTGGACCCGGACGACAGGACCCCGCTTGCTATCCGAAACGCGTCGGACGAGGTCATCACATACGGAGCACCGGTGCTGCCGGGGGCGATGTTCATGCTAGCGTATCATCGCGGAGACAGCGGAGAAACATGCATCCCGGTCATGGGGCTGCCGGGGTGTGTGATGTATGCAAAGCGCACGATCTTTGACCTTGTGCTCCCGCGGATCGTGGCGGGAGAGAAGCTGTGCGCGGAGGATTTCTCTGTGCTGGGCGAGGGCGGGCTGTGCCTGAACTGTCCGGTGTGCACCTTCCCGAACTGCGGGTTCGGGAAATAGGAACAGAATACTGACTGGAAAGAAGAGCGGGCAGAGGTCTGCCAGCTGTCCGGTCACAGATCTTTCAAGGCGCTCTGCCTCCATCTTCCCGGCGGCTGTCCGTATTTCCTCTTAAAAATGCGGTTAAAATAAGAGAGATTGTCAAAGCCGCATTTTTCAGCGACCTCTGTGACAGGATCATCGGAGGAACGGAGCAGGCGCTCTGACATCGTGAGGCGGTAATCGTTCAGATACTCGATAAAGCCGGTCCCCATATGGGATTTGAAAAATTTCATAAAATGAGACTTACTGTAATAGGTAAGCGCCGCCATATCATCGATCGTGATATGACCGGTATAATGCTCTTCTACATATTTCAGGATGGTCTTCATCTTTTCCAGAGACTTTGTCTGCGGGGCAGGCGCAGTCTCTTTTTTCTGCCTGTTGGAGACGAGCAGGAAAAAGAACAAAAACAAATGTCCCTTTACCGCGAGCTGGTAACCGTCCGGGCGGGTGGCGCAGAGGAGGTCGATCTCGCGGATGCACTCGGAAGCAGGCTGATACCAGGAGAGCGCCGGGGTAAGGTAGGACTCGGAGGGAAGTTTTCCTTCCAGAAACGGTGTGATATATTTTGCGGCGCACAGGTCATCGCTCCCGGATATGAGCAGATCCGGCCTGAAAATGATATTTTCGTATTCCATGACATAATTGCCATCCTGCCCGATGGAGTGGAGCTGTCCGGGGCGGATGACGATGATATCGCCGGACGTGACCGTGCGCTTCTGAAAGTCAGAGGATACGACGCCCCTGCCTTTTTTTATGACGATGAGTTCCGCCTCAGAGTGCCAGTGCAGGGGCACTCCCGGGAAGTCGCGCGGGATGGAGCACAGATAGGTGTTGTAGGGAAAATCCGCAGCGGTGTGGGATTTCGTCTCGTGGTAATTCTGGTATTCACTGATATTCATAAGATCAACCTCGCTTTGATAGTATTGTACAATGAAAAGAAACAATATTGCAAGAAATATCTGAGAAAACATATTATACTGCTAAATAAAGGTTACTGTTCACACCGTACTCCTAAGCAGTCTTAGCACGAAGTGCGGAACTGGAGCGCGTTAGCGCGACGAGTGCGCATGCGGGCGGCGGTTAGGTGTGAACAGTAACAACATAGTTTGCAGTCCGCGCGGGATGCGGCGGGCAGGATTTCACAGGATATTTCGAAAGGAGATTATCATGAAGATTCAGGAAAGATTAGAGGCGTATCTGGGAAAGACGGTTTACCAGGCTTCCAATGAGGAAATCTATAACGGGCTTCTTACCATCGTGCAGGATATGGCGGCGGAGAAGGAGCGCACGGACAGTAAAAAGAAACTCTATTATATTTCGGCAGAGTTCCTGATCGGGAAGCTGCTCTCCAACAATATGATCAACCTGGGTATCTACCAGGAAGTAAAGGAGATGCTGGAAAAGAACGGAAAAGATATCTGTGAGATCGAGGAAGCGGAGGCCGAGCCGTCTCTCGGAAACGGCGGGCTTGGAAGGCTTGCCGCGTGTTTCCTTGACTCCATCGCGACGCTGGGACTCGCAGGGGATGGAATCGGGCTGAATTATCATCTGGGACTTTTCAAACAGGAGTTTAAAGACCATCTCCAGAAGGAAACGCCAAACCCGTGGATCGGGGAGAAGTCCTGGCTGAAAAAGACAGAGGTCATTTACCCGGTGGAGTTCAGAGGGCTGAAAGTGAATGCCAGGATGTATGACATCGAGGTGACAGGATATAACAACAAGACAAATAAACTGCATTTGTTTGACCTTGACTCTGTGGATGAGACGATCGTACATGACGGGATCGAGTTTGACAAAGAGGATATCCGGAAGAACCTGACTCTCTTCCTCTACCCGGACGACAGCGACGAGCAGGGGAGGCTGCTGCGTATCTACCAGCAGTATTTCATGGTCAGCGCGGGCGCGCAGCTTATCCTGGACGAGTGCGCGGCAAAGGGCTGTACGCTGTATGACCTGCCGGACTACGCGGTGATCCAGATCAATGACACCCATCCGACCATGGTGATCCCGGAGCTCATCCGCCTGCTCACAGCGCGGGGGATGGATATGGACGACGCGGTAAACGTGGCGGCGAAGACATGCGCTTACACAAATCACACCATTCTTGCGGAAGCGCTGGAGAAATGGCCGGTTTCTTATCTTAAGAAAGTAGTTCCCCAGCTTGTGCCGATCATTGAGATCCTGGACGACAAGGTGAGGAGAAAATTTGAGGATGAGAGCGTTGCCGTCATTGACCGGAATGATACCGTGCACATGGCGCATATTGACATCCACTATGGGTTCAGCGTCAACGGCGTCGCTGCGCTGCACACAGAGATCCTGAAAAATTCCGAGCTGAACAACTTCTATAAGATCTATCCGGAGAAGTTCAATAATAAGACAAACGGCATTACATTCCGCCGGTGGCTGCTGCACTGCAATCCGCGTCTCGCCGGATTCCTGGACGAGACGATCGGGGAGGGATATAAAAAGGACGCCGGTGAACTCAGGAAGCTGCTTGCATTCAAAGACGACGATAAAGTCCTGGACCGGCTCCTTGAGATCAAGCAAAGAAATAAAGAAGAACTTGCAGCTTACCTGAAGGAGACGCAGGGGATCGAGATCAGCCCTGACACGATCTTTGATATCCAGGTGAAACGCCTCCACGAGTACAAACGCCAGCAGCTCAACGCCCTGTATATCATCGACAAATATCTGGAGATCAAAGCAGGGAAGATCCCCTCAGTGCCGGTGACAGCGATCTTCGGGGCAAAGGCGGCTCCCGCGTATGTGATCGCCAAAGATATCATCCACCTGATTCTCTGCCTTCAGGAGATCATCAACAATGACCCGGAGGTGAGCCCGTACCTGAAGGTAGTCATGGTAGAAAACTACAATGTGACAAAAGCAGGGAAACTGATCCCCGCATGTGATATTTCTGAGCAGATCTCCCTTGCATCCAAAGAGGCGAGCGGTACGGGCAACATGAAGTTTATGCTGAACGGTGCGGTGACCCTGGGAACGGAGGACGGCGCGAACGTAGAGATCCACGAAGCTGTGGGCGATGACAATATCTTCGTATTCGGAGCCTCCAGCGACGAGGTCATCGGGCACTATGCAAAGGCGGACTATATAGCAAGGACTTACTATGAAGAGAATCCGGCGATCAGGGCTGCCGTTGACTTCATCACCGGCGACGAGATGCTGGAGATCGGCTGCGGGGAGAATCTGACAAGGCTGAAAAATGAGCTCATCAACAAAGACTGGTTCATGACGCTGCTTGATTTTGACTCTTACAAGGAGACAAAAGAAAAGGCGCTGGCGGCTTACGCGGACAGAAAGACATGGGCGAAGATGATGCTGGTCAATATCGCGGAAGCGGGATTTTTCTCCTCCGACAGGACGATCAGGGAGTATAACACAGATATCTGGAAATTACAGGAGGAAAAATAAAATGAAAAGAGCAGGAGGAATCTTACTGCCCGTATTTTCCCTGCCGTCAGAGCATGGGATCGGATGCTTCTCAGAGGAAGCTTATCAATTCGTGGATATGCTGAAAAAAGCGGGACAGAGTTACTGGCAGATCCTGCCGCTTGGACCGACTGGTTACGGGGATTCCCCGTACCAGTCTTTCTCCACGTATGCGGGCAATCCCTATTTTATCGATCTCGGGACTCTGGTCAGCGAGGGGCTTCTGACAGAGGAGGAGAGCAGAGCGTATGACGGGGATGAGAAGGCGGAGAAAGCCGGTCAGGAGAAGAGCGATTACGGAAAGATCAATTATGAGAAGCTCTATAAGACAAGGTTCAAAGTGCTGAAAAAAGCGTATGAACGGTTCCGCGGCCGTCTGGCAGACGGATATCACGAACCACATCAGGAAGGACGCTTCGAAGGATGTCATGAGCGGGAGGATTATGAGCGCTTTGTAAGTGAAAATGCCTTCTGGCTGGACGATTACAGCCTGTACATGGCAGTCAAAGACAAGAACAGCGGTGTGAGCTGGAATGAGTGGGACGCTCCGCTCAAGAACAGGGAAGAGGAAGCGCTGTCAGCGGCAAGAGAAGAACTGGCGGAGGAGATCAGCTTCTACAAATTCCAGCAGTATGAGTTTGACCGCCAGTGGAAGAAGCTTCACGCCTACGCCAACGAGCAGGGCGTGAAGATCATCGGGGATATTCCCATCTATGTGGCGTTTGACAGCGCGGATACATGGGCGGCGCCCCAGATGTTCCAGTTCGATGAGAACAACGAGCCCACAGGGGTGGCAGGATGCCCGCCGGATGCATTTTCCGCTACGGGACAGCTCTGGGGCAATCCGCTGTATGACTGGGAATACCACAAGCGCACAGGGTATGAGTGGTGGATCCGCAGGATCGAGCACTGCCTGAAATTATATGATGTCGTGCGGATCGATCATTTCCGGGGATTTGACGAGTATTACTCGATCCCATACGGGGAGAAGACCGCCGTAATCGGAAAGTGGATGCCAGGCCCCGGTATGGATCTTTTCCGCGCGATCGAGGAAAAGCTGGGGCGGCCGGAGATTATTGCGGAGGATCTGGGCTTCCTCACGCCGAGTGTCCTTAAGCTTCTCAAGGACAGCGGATTTCCGGGAATGAAGGTGCTCCAGTTCGCGTTCGACGCGAGAGAGTCCTCAAACTATCTCCCGCACACATATCCGGCGAACTGTGTCGTCTACACCGGCACCCACGACAATGACACCACAAGGGGCTGGTATCATGAGGTCGGGAAATATGCCAGAGATTTCGCGAAGGAATATATGTGCAAGCCGAGGCTGGACGAAGACAGCCTGGCAGGAGACTTTATCAGCCTGGCAATGGGAAGCGTTGCGGATCTGTGCGTGATCCCCATGCAGGATTACCTCGGCCTCGGAAGCGAGGCGCGCATCAATATCCCGTCCACACTTGGCGGCAACTGGATGTGGAGGATGAAGAAAGGACAGTTTGACGAAGAGACGGCAGAGGAGATACTCAGAGTGACGAAACTCTACGGGAGGATATAAATCTGCATTTGCGGGGGAGCTTTCCCGGTGGCGAAACGTCCGAAAACACCGAAGCGGATGTGTCGAAGACGTATTCAGCGCGGGGATATGGCTGGCATCGGCTCCGCTCCATGAGGCAGGAAAAACTACGAAATCCGGGACTATGCTAAATACAGAAATCAGCAGGCGGCAACTCGGCTTCGCCTCAGACAGTCCGCCTGCTGATTTCAACGCATAGTCCCGGATTTCTACTTTTTCCAGGCCTCATTCCGAAGTCGCCTCAACCACCCATATCCCCGCGCTGAATGGGTTCGAAAAGACGCTTCGCTGTTTTCTGGTTTGCTCAGGACGGATACAACAAGAGACGAACTTTTCCGCCAAACGATAAAATCCCCCTTGCTGGCAGAATTCTATAACAGGCCCGGCTTGCTGGGTCAAATCGAACGGCGAACCCTCTCCCGGAAGTCCACGGCACCTTACGTTCTGGATAAATTTCCGTTACGCCGTTGAAGCTCCCTTCTCGTCCCCCGTTTCAAGATCCTGCATTTGCCTGCGGGGGCCTTCTGATCGGATGCACGCAGAAAACCACCCCTTTGATGCATCCTTCGCGGCGGACGGGGATATGGCGGCGGTGACTTGGAGTAATCTGCCGGAAAGACTTAAAGGGAGAAAGCGTGGCGTTAATTGTCAGGCGGATGCCTGAGGCGGAGCCGAATCTCCACCGGACAATTGCTTTTCGCCATGCTTCCTCCCTTTTACGTCTTTCCGTGTGTCCAGCCAAGCTGGACCATACTTGCCGGTGTGAGTCCGGTCACAGTAATCGCCAGTGA
>CALWDM010000016.1 GCA_944376695.1 uncultured Mediterraneibacter sp.
AAGCCCTCTTAGAAAAGTGACATTTTCTCCAAAAAATTTAAACATTAAAAAGTGACATTTTCAAAAGTTATTGACACTGCTGATCGGATTTTGGTGAAAATCTTCCGTTGCCTGGGAAGGTGCTTTTTGTTATAGTATTAAAGGGGCAAAGGGCACAGCCCTTGAGCGGAGCGATATTGATATAGCAGTCTCGGGAGTGGAGGAATTCGACGCGCTCCTGGAAGAAGTTGAGGAGATCCCCACTTTGTATACAGTAGATCTTCTGGATATGGATGCATGCGGGAATGGATTATTGTTGGAGGATATCAGGCAGTATGGACGAAAAATTTAGAAGAAGATTCCGGTCATTCGAAAATTCTCTGGATTCTCTTTCGGAGGCGCGCGGCCGTGATATGGAGGATTCATTTGTCCTGAGCGGCATGAGTGCGAAATACAGTATTACATTTGACCTGTCGTGGAAATGTATGAAAGATATCCTGGTACAGTATTATTCCATCACCGGATTCGTGGCGGGATCGCCGAGGGAAGTGCTGAGAGAAGCTTTTGGCGCGGGAATGATCAGCGGAGACATATGGATGGAGATGCTGAAGGTGAGAAATCAGCTTGCGCATGATTACGACGGTGTCATCGTAAAAGAATACTGTCAGAGGATCATCCGGGATTATATAGAGAAACTGTATGAATTCAGGAATTGGGTGCACAGCAGGATACTAACAGAAGATCAGGAGGGAGAAGACAGATGATCAGAGTAGGTAAAGATGCAGATATCGCGGCTCTGGAGGAATATCTGAAAGACGAGCCGTACGGAAAGGCGATCGCGGCGGTATTGGATGAATTCGGGGCAGAGGCGCCCTTTGAGACTGTGTATATCGATGAGGAACCGGGCGGAGAGGAAGCGGAGAAAAAAGTGCGCGGCGTATATCTCTGGCTTCACGGGACGCTGATCCTCTACTGTAAAGAGAACCAGGTGGGGATCGATTTCCTGGAGGAGATGATGGGGATCGAGGCTCCGCGCATGGTGGCTGGGAGAAAGGACAATGTCAATATCGTCAGCTGGCTGCTCACGGATTATGATATGGAGACGGGAAAGGTCCTGCCGGAGTTTACGGATAAAGAAGGCAGTCCGGTGGAATGCCTGGGAAGGGCAGAACATGAAGGCGAGTGGGCGGTCCTGAGGAGATAGGGCACAAGGTACAGAGAGGTAAGGAACATATGAAAAAGATACTGGACAGGATATTTGTAGACGGGCTGAGCGGGATGGCGCAGGGGCTGTTCGCCACACTGATCATCGGTACGATCCTCCAGCAGATCGGGACATTCGCCGGCGGGGACATCGGCGGTCTGATCTATCTGGTCGGGAAGGTGGCGGCAGGACTGACCGGCGCCGGGATCGGCGCCGGCGTGGCGCGTAAGCTGGATGCAGGGCATCTGGTCATCGTATCCGCGGCGGTGGCGGGCATGGTCGGCGCGTTCGCGGGAGACCTGCGCGCAGGCACGCTGATCTCGGACGGAAGCCTGGTCCTTTCAGGCCCGGGAGAGCCGCTGGGGGCATTTGTGGCAGCGTATATCGCGATCGAACTGGGCATCCTGATCTCGGGGAAGACGAGGCTGGATATCATACTGACGCCCCTGGTCTGCATCGGAGCCGGTTCGGCGGTCGGTCTGCTCGTGGGGCCTCCGATCTCCGGGTTCATGGCATGGCTCGGGTCGCTGATCAACTGGGGGACTGAGCAGCAGCCGTTCCTTATGGGGATCATAGTGTCTGTCCTCATGGGGATGATCCTGACGCTGCCGATCAGCTCTGCTGCCCTGGGCGTGATCCTGAACCTGTCCGGGCTGGCGGCAGGGGCGGCCACAGTGGGATGCTGCTGCAATATGATCGGATTTGCCGTGGCGAGCTGGCGGGAGAATAAGTTCAGCGGTTTTCTGGCCCAGGGCATTGGGACGTCTATGCTCCAGGTGCCGAATCTCGTGCGGCATCCTCTCATATGGATCCCTGCGATCCTCTCCAGCGCCATACTTGGGCCAGTGGGGACGATGCTTTTCCACATGACGAACAATGCGACCGGCTCGGGTATGGGGACAGCCGGGCTGGTGGGACCGCTGATGACATGGCAGGTCATGACGCAGACAGAGGCAGGCACGATCGTGCTCCTTAAGATCATGCTGATCCAGTTCATCCTGCCCGCGGTGCTTACGCTTCTGATCTCTGAGTTTATGAGGAAGAAGAAATGGATCCGTCCGGGGGATATGAAGCTGGAACTGTAAAAAACAGCAGCTCAGCCAGACGGCTGGGATAATGCTAAAAAGAATATAAATATAGAGTGAACTCTGTGACAGAAAACACAAAATATGGTAAAATCTGATCTGAGATAAAACGACCAATGGGGGATATCCGCGATGAAAGGTGAACAACAGGTTGAGGCTGCATTGAAGAGCTACGAGGATGTCGATAGTTGGAAAACAGTTATTTTTCTCTACAATGCGGCTCTGAAAGAAGTAGGAACAAAGCTGGAGATATTAAATGATGAATTCCAGCATGTACACCAGTACAACCCGATCGAGCACATCAAGACGAGGATCAAGACGCCGGAGAGCATCGTGAAGAAGCTCAAACGTTACGGATACGAGACATCCATTGAAAATATGGTGAGGTATATCAATGATATCGCAGGCGTGAGGCTGATCTGTTCATTCACGTCAGATATATACCGCCTGGCGGAGATGATCGGCAATCAGAGCGACCTGAAGGTGCTCTCGATCAAAGATTACATAAGGAATCCGAAAGAGAGCGGTTATAAGAGTTATCATATGCTTGTCTCCGTGCCGATCTTCCTGTCTGACAGCGTGGTGGATACAAAGGTGGAGATCCAGATCCGCACGATCGCCATGGATTTCTGGGCGAGCCTGGAGCATAAGATCTATTATAAGTTCGAGGGAAACGCGCCGGATTATATCAGCAGGGATTTAAGAGAATGTGCGAAGATGGTATCCGAACTGGATGAAAAAATGCTCTCGTTAAATGAAGCTATCCAGGCGTGCATTGTGCAGGAAGACATTAGAGACAGTATGGATGAAGTGCTGGAAAATGTGATCGGAAACAGAAAAGAACAAAAGCTGCCGCATCTGGAAGCGGCGGGCGAGTGAACAGCAGAAAACGGGGCTGCCCCACTAAAAAGTAATGAGTGGCGGCTGCCCCGTTCTTTTATTTTATCCTGCTCCGGGAGTCTGCGCCCGGAGTGTTCCGTCGTTCTGTCCGGCTCCTGCGGCTTAGTTCTGACCCTGGGGCTTAGTTCTGTGCCTGCGGGCCGCTGCCTGTATTTTTGTCATCCGCTGCGATCTCGGTGATCGATTTTACCAGTCCGGCGATCTCCTGGATCTGGGACGGTACGATGATCTTGGTCGCTCTGCCGTCCGCGGCTTTTTCAAATGCTTCCAGGCTCTTGAGTGTGAGCACTGCATTGTCGGCGCCTGCTTCTTTCAGGAATCTGAGACCGTCCGCGGTGGCCTGCTGTACTTTGAGGATCGCTTCCGCCTCACCTTCCGCCTCGCGGATCATTTTCTCTTTCTCAGCTTCCGCCTGGAGGATAGCCGCCTGTTTATTTGCCTCCGCTTCCAGGATGACAGACTGTTTCTGGCCTTCTGCTACAAGGACAGTGGATTTCTTCTCACCTTCGGCCCTGAGGATGGCTTCTCTTCTCTCACGCTCTGCCTTCATCTGTTTCTCCATGGCGTCGCGGATCGCGGCCGGCGGGATGATGTTCTTAAGCTCTACACGGTTTACCTTGATGCCCCACGGATCTGTCGCGAGATCCAGCTCTGCGCGCATCTTTGTGTTGATGGTTTCGCGGGATGTAAGCGTCTGGTCCAGCTCCAGGTCGCCGATGATGTTGCGCAGTGTGGTTGCTGTCAGGTTCTCGATCGCGATGATCGGGTTTGCCACTCCATAGCAGAAAAGCTTGGGGTCTGTGATCTGGAAGAAGATGACCGTGTCGATCTGCATGGTGACGTTATCTTCCGTGATCACGGGCTGCGGCGGGAAATCTACGACCTGCTCTTTCAGATCGATACGCTTTGCCACCCGGTCAATGATAGGCAGCTTGAAATGAAGTCCTGTGTTCCATGTCGTCAGGTAAGCGCCGAGGCGCTCCACTACGACTGCCTGCGCCTGATGCACGATCTTCACACAGGAGATCAGCACCAGCACGATCAGAACTGCGATGATAATGAAAAAAATACCTCCGATACCGATTAATCTGCTCATTTATGATTCCTCCTCATATTTTTCTACGATTAGTTTTACCCCGGATACAGCGACGACTTTCGCCAGGCTTCCCGCTTCCAGGATTTCCCTGTCGTCCCTGCTGCGCACGGTCCATTCCTGGCCGTTCACAGTGCTCTTTCCGGTCTGATCCAGGTTATTGACTGTTTCGGTGAGCCGGATGATCTTCCCGATCTCGCTTTCATAGTTTGTCTTCACGCGTTTCTGATTGAGATGCTTCACTGCCCACGGGCGTGTAAAGATCAGAAGCACACATGAAACCGCGAGAAAGAGAAGGATCTGTAACGGCGCGCCTGCCCCCAGAAGGGAAGCCAGCGCTGCGATCAGCGAGCCGCCGGCAAACCAGATCGTAGTCAGCCCCACTGTGAGGATCTCGATCACGATCAGGATGATAAAAAGTCCGAGCCATATCAGATACTCATTTTCAGCAAAAACCTGAATGATTCCGTTTCCCATTGAGTCTTTGTTCTCCTTTCGTAATATTTGCGATTTATAGTAATTCCGTTATTGTACCTGTGATTATCAGTTGTGACATACGGTGCGCTTCATGTGCGGTCCTGGCTGTCAGTTCCACGGATAATCTGAAATATCGCCTTCAAAATATCCCTCGCCCGGCACGAGTTGCACGGGATTCCCTTCCAGGGTAAGTTCTGTACCGGCGGGAATGATCACATTAACGATCCTTTCTTCGGGTTCTCCGCTGCTGTTTGACGCCCACAGATAGTCACTGTAACCATTCGGGTAAGAGAGGTCCAGCCCAAACGATATGTATTCATCAGCTTTTTCCAGTATAATGTCATAGATCCCCCCGGGAATGTCTTCTCCTGCAGTGAAGGTCCCTTCCTCAAGGAGAAACGATTCGGTCAGTGGGTTGGCTGAAGTCTCCTGTGTAAGAGGCTGGGCGTTGTCCGTGGCAAATAACAGAGTGCCGCCGCCTGTGATCTTGATTTCAGCCCCATTGTAAAGACGGATATCATCCGCTTCTGGAATCTCATTATATTCAGTGGCGTCCCCGAACCATATATGATCATAGATTATATTTTCCGTATCGGAGATGTCAAGAATCCCGTTCTCCCCAGCAGGCTCCACATGATAGATCCCTTCGGGGATATGGATGCCGACCTGATAGATCCCGCTGTCCAGCGCGGCCTCAAAGGCGGTCCCGTCTTCGGGTATCTCCCGGGTCACATATTCATAGGGGTCATCGTCAGGATCCGGGGCGCTGTCATCGTCTGAAAACAGTGAATATATCCCTGCCTGCCATGAATCTGCATCAGGTGCAGACCCGGACCTGATCACAGACTTGACGGCCTGGAATAAAACAGGCCCTGCGATGCCCAGAAGTACGACCAGTATGACGATCACTATGACTGCACGCGATCTTGATGTTCCGGAATTTTGCCTCTTCTTCCAGGAGGAGACGTCCTGTTTCTGGCGGCGGGAGGAAGTGCCTGCTCCCTTCCTCGCCGGCGGGTTTGCGGTGAATACTGTTTTCTGTGCAGTGCTGCCGGACCGGCCGGATGTGCCCGGCGATCTTTGCATCTGACGGGGCGAAGCCGTCGGTGTGTCAGCTTCTCCGGCAATCTCTGCCATGTGATAGGGATCTTGCATGTACTTCCGATCGTACATTCTGCTGTCCAGACCGCAGAATTCGCACTTTCCGTTATTCAGCCTGCTTCCGCACAGGCTGCATTTTCCTGTCATATTTTCCGCCTCGCTCTCTCTGGTTGCTGTTAAAAGAAAAATCATACATATTATATCAGACAAAGTGTGTTTTGTGAACTTCTACGGATAATATCGTAATTTTTTCTTAAGAAAGTAGGATAAGGGGCAAAAAATCTTGAAGCAGCAGGCTCTTTCCGATATACTGTACGGAGGGACAGTTTTGACGGCTTATTGGGGAGTGGGTTATAAGTCAGAGGAAAGCTGAAGGAAAAAGGAATGCCAAAAGAATCAGAGAAAAAGAGCATCGAAATCGGGGCCGGGCTGCTGCTCTATATTATTGCATGGGCAGTCGCTGATCTGATGCAGGTGACGGGAGCGCCGGAGACAGTCATGTTTCTGCTGGCGTACGCGGCGCTTTCAGTTACGATATACCGGGAACAGTTAAAAAAGATCGCAAAAAAGCAATTTCTGGATGAAAATCTGCTTATGATTATAGCGACAGCAGGGGCATTTGCGGTCGGGAGACATAAAGAAGCTGTGGCGGCGATGCTGTTTTACCAGACGGGGAGGCTGGTGGAAGAACTCTCGCTCAGCAGGGCGAAAAAGTCCATCGCCGGCTTCATCGATATCCGCCCGGAGTACGCAAACCTGAAAATCGGCGGGACGGAAAAGATCGTGCCGCCTCAGGAGCTTCTGCCGGGGCAGATCATTGTACTCAAACCGGGGGAGAAGATCCCGGTGGATGCGGTCGTTACCTCCGGAATGGGAACCGTTGATATGAAGGCGCTCACAGGCGAGTCAGAACCCAGGGCAGTGTGGGAGGGCGACAGGCTGTACAGCGGAAGCATCAATCTGAACAGTGTGCTTGAGGCAAGGGTCGCAAAGCGGTATAATAACTGCACTGCCGCCAGGATCATGCGGCTTGTGGAAAACGCCAATGAGAAACGTTCAGAAAGCATTCATTTTGCAGATAAGTTTACGAAATACTATACACCGGTCGTGATCCTGATCGCGCTCCTCACAGGAATCCTTCCTCCTATGATGTTTACTGAAGCCAGAGGAGAGTGGATTTACCGGGGACTGATCATCCTTGTCGCCGCATGTCCGTGCGGACTGATGGTGTCCATTCCGCTTGCGTTTCTGGGTGGAATCGGCTCGGCCGCAAAGCAGGGGGTCCTTATCAAAGGCGGGATTTTACTGGAAAAACTGGTCCGGGCAGATACATTTGTATTCGATAAAACGGGCACACTGACAGAAGGAGTGTTCCATGTCAGGGATATTGTACCCTTTAACAAGATGACGAAGGAGGAACTGCTGGAAACAGCCGCGCTTGCGGAATCCTACTCGAAACATCCCGTGGCCGTATCGCTTCTGGAAGCATATGGCAGGGAGGTGGACAGGACACGCGTGACGGCTGTGGAAGAGCAGCCCGGATACGGAGTACATGCCGTGGTGGACGGAAGAGAAGTCTATGCGGGCAACATACGGCTTATGGATCTGGCGAAGATACGGTATCTGGCTGCTGTGGAGGCAGGCACCGCAGTTTATGTAGCGGTGGACGGAAAATATGCGGGATATATCCTGATCTCCGATGTGATCAGGAAAGATGCCGGAAAGCTGATGAGATGGATGCGGAAGCGGGATCTGTCTGCTGTGATGCTGACCGGGGATAATGAGCAGGCGGCAGAAGCTGCGGCGGGCGAGCTCGGGATTGAAAATGTGTATGCCGGGCTGATGCCCCAGGACAAAGTGGAGCTGCTGAAAGAGTTCCGCGAGAATCAGGTGGAGGGAGAACTGCTGGCGTTCGTGGGAGACGGTATCAATGACGCGCCGGTCCTTGCGCTCGCGGACATCGGGATCGCTATGGGAGGGCTCGGCGCGGACGCTGCACTGGAAGCGGCAGACATTATTCTGATGGAGGATGAGCCCTCCCGCATCATGAATGCGGTCCGTATCTCAAAGGCAACTTTGAGAGCAGTGAGGCAGAATATGGTATTTGCTATCGGTATGAAAGTGATCCTGATTACAATGGCATTTTTCGGAGTTGTGAATATGCAGAATGCGATCATTGCCGATATGGCTGTCATGCTGATCAGTATATTGAATTCTTTCTGGATGCTCTGGTATCCGGAAAAGGGAGCGTAAAATATGAAAATAAAAAGAAAAACAGTACCCGGAAAAATATGTTCCGGAAAAACGCCGCACAGGAGAGCAGCGGCAGCGTGCATCTTTGCCGCATTGTTATTGAGCGCATGCGCCAATCCTCAGAAAGAGGGCACGGCAGCGCTTGAGGAAGGGAATTATGAGGAAGCGCTGACACAGTTCCAGGAGGCGGCGGAAAGCAGTGACAGGGAAGAGTCAGCGGAAGGATACCGGGGACTTGGCATGGCATACTATGAGTCCGGGGAGTATGAGAAAGCTCTGGAATCTTTTCAGAAGGCAGTCGATCTGGGAGCAAAAGAGACGGTGCAGCTTTATCATCTGATGTCCGTGTGCGGGATGCAGGCATGGACGGACGGGGAAGAGGACGAGGCGGCGTACACATCTGTCCTGGAGTACATTCAGACAGGTCTTGCGCTGGCGGATTCTGACAGCGGCGAAGATGCCCCGGACGCGGAGATGCTCCGGGAGATGAAATATAATGAGATCATATGCTATGAGAAACTGGCAGACTGGGAGAATGCCCGTCAGAAGGCGGAAGAATATCTCAGCGAATATCCGGAGGATGAGGCGGTCCAGAAGGAAGCTGAGTTCTTAAAAACCCGGTAGTGCGTATGCGCTGCCGGGTTTTTGGCGGAGCCTGACGCAGTTGTTTTATTTAAGAAGGAGAAAAAACAGATGTATGCTATGGAACAGATCGAAGAGACGGTTATACTGGCTGGTATTGACACCGGGAACGGAGAGGAGACTGAGCGCTCTCTCGACGAGCTGGAAGAGCTGGCAAAAACCGCGGGGGCAAAGGTCGCAGGCAGGCTCGTACAGGCACGGGAGGCAGCGCATCCGGCGACTTATCTGGGCACGGGAAAGCTGCTGGAGCTCAAAGAGCTTATCTGGGAGACAGATGCAGACGGGATCATCTGCGACGATGAGCTGACAAGCGCGCAGCTGGGGAATCTGGAGGCAGAGCTGTCCCGCAAGGTGATCGACCGGACGCTGCTGATTCTGGATATTTTTGCGGCCAGGGCGGCATCCGGGGAAGGAAAGCTCCAGGTGGAACTGGCGCAGCTGCGATACCGGGCGTCCCGGCTGACCGGGCTCGGAAGATCCCTGTCCCGGCTCGGCGGGGGCATTGGCACCAGGGGCCCGGGCGAGAAAAAGCTGGAGATGGACCGCCGCCTTATCCGGGAGCGGATCAGCAGGCTCAAGAGAGAGTTAAAGGAGGTGGAAAAGCACAGGGAACTCATTCGTGCCCAGAGGAAGCAGTCGGGGCTGAAGGTGGCCGCGCTGGTGGGTTATACCTCCGCGGGGAAGAGCAGCATCGAGAATGCGCTGACTGACGCGGGGATCCCTGAGGATGCCATGCTGTTTTCCACACTGGATACGACCACCCGTTCGCTGATGCTGGACCATACCCAGGAGCTCCTGATTACAGACACAGTGGGATTCATACGCAAGCTTCCCCATCATCTGGTGGAAGCATTTAAGAGTACGCTGGAAGAGGCAAGATATGCAGATATCATTATCCATGTGGTAGACGCTTCCAACCCGCAGATGGACGGGCAGATGCATGTGGTATATGAGACGCTCCGCCAGCTCGGGGCAGAGGGAAAGCCGGTCGTCACGCTTTTTAATAAGCAGGATCTTCTCTGCGCGCCGGTGAGGCAGAGGGATTTTCAGGCGGATTACTCGATCCCGGCGTCTGCGAAGACAGGGCAGGGGCTGGACGAGCTGAAGAAAGCCCTCCTGGAGATCCTCCGCAGGGATCAGATCTATATCGAACGGCTGTATGATTTTTCTGAGGCAGGGAAGATCCAGATCATCCGCAGCAGGGGACAGCTCCTCTCGGAAGAATATGTGCCCGGGGGGATCGCGGTCAAAGCTTACGTTCCGAAGGAGGTTTATGGAAGAGTGTGACGTCTGGTTCCGGCGGACGTCTTTCCCAGAACAGAGAAAAGCGCCTCAGATCAGGCCGCCGTCCATGCGGATGATCTGCCCGGTGAGATATCCGGGGGCTTCAGCAAGCATGAGGACGAGCTTTGCCGCCTCTTCAGGAGAGCCGAAACGTCCGGCAGGGATTTCTTCTTTCAGGGCATTCCGCTCTTCTTTATCCAGCCGGGCATTCATCTCTGTGTCGATCACGCCGCAGGCAATGGCGTTTACCTGGATATTGCTCGGGGCAAGCTCCTTCGCCAGCGCCTGAGTCAGTCCGTTGAGTCCTGCCTTTGACGCGGAATAAGCTGCCTCGCAGGAGGCTCCTGCAACGCCCCAGATGGAGGAGATATTGATGATCCGGCCCTGCCTTCTGGATACCATATAGGGGACAGCCTCACGGCAGCAGTAGAAAGCAGAAGACAGGTTTGCAGCCATTACGGTCTGCCATTCCTCGTCTGACATATCGCTCAGGAGACCGAAATGGGAAATCCCGGCGTTGTTGACCAGTACGTCGAGCCCGCCTTTGGTATCGGTATCGGTACCGGGAGCGCCCGGTGCGTCCGGCGTGTCCGCGGATGGGGAAGCGCTGCTTCCTGAGATCACGCGGAAGATATTGCGCACTTCCTCCGGGCTGCCAACATCTCCGGGCACTTTGGTGCATGTTCCGCCGAGGCCAAGAATCTCCTTTTCAAGAGAGTCCAGCCTGTCTGTGGATTTCCGGCAGTTTATGAAAACATGATATCCGGCTTCCGCGAAAGCGAGGGCGCAGGCGCGCCCGATGCCGCGGGAAGAGCCGGTCACAAGGACTTTTTTTCTGTGCATGATGATGCCTCCGATTTCTATAATGTCACGCCTTGCTTGAAGATCGCCATGTCGTGGAATCCGGCTTTCTCTGATTTTACCGGCTCTCCTGAGGCAACGCGGAGGATATAGTCAAAGAAACGGTCCCTCAATTCTGTCAGCGTGCCGCCCTCCACAAGTGTGCCGCAGTTGAAGTCGATCCAGTTCTGCTTTTTCTCATACAGATGGTTGTTCGTAGAGATTTTTACGGTCGGTACAGGGGAGGCAAAGGGGGTGCCCCTTCCGGTCGTAAAGAGTACCATATGGGCTCCGGCAGCCGCGAGGGCTGTGGAAGCCACCAGATCATTGCCGGGAGCGCTTAAAAGGTTCAGCCCTTTTTCTTTTACCCGTTCCCCATAGGCGAGGACGCCGCGGACCGGCGCGGTGCCGGACTTCTGGGTGCAGCCCATGGATTTGTCCTCCAGAGTAGAGATCCCGCCTTTTTTATTGCCGGGGGAAGGGTTTTCGTAAATGGTCTGACCATGACTTGTGAAATATTCTTTGAAATTATTGATCAGGTCCACAGTCTGATGGAACAGTTCCTCGTTTTCACAGCGGTCCATCAGCTGCGTCTCAGCGCCGAACATCTCCGGGACTTCTGTAAGGATGGTAGTGCCGCCTTTAGAAATGAGCAGATCTGAGAATGCTCCGACTGTGGGGTTCGCCGTGATGCCCGAGAGGCCGTCGCTGCCGCCGCATTTCATGCCGATGACAAGTTCAGAGCAGGAGATGGGTTCTCTCAGGAACTGTCCGGCGTACGCGGCGAGCTCCTCCAGAAGCTCCATGGCGTCGCTGATCTCATCCTCAGATTCCTGGCAGACGAGGAATTTCACCCGGTTCGGGTCATAATCCCCAATGTAATTTTTCAGCACATCGATCCCGCTGTTCTCACAGCCAAGCCCAAGGACGAGTACGCCGCCTGCATTCGGATGGCTGATCAGATCTGCGAGGATCTGGCGGGTGTGCTCCTGGTCGTCGCCCATCTGGGAGCATCCGTAAGGGTGGGGAAAGGCCGCGACAGCTTCGACTGTGCCGGTGACGAGAGGCTGTGCCTTCCGCTCAATGGCTGCGGCGATGCTGTTGACGCAGCCCGCGGCAGGGATGATCCAGAGCTCGTTTCGTACGGCAGCTCGTCCGTCGGCCCTGCGGAAGCCCTGGAAGAACCGCTCTTCCGTGGCCGCAGGCTCTGTGACCTTCCGGTTGTAGGTGTAGGTCAGCAGATCTCCAAGCCCGGTCCGGATATTATGGATGTGTACCCACTGCCCGGGCAGGATCTCCTCTCTGGCAATTCCGATGGGACAGCCGTATTTGACGACACGTCCGCCCTCCGGGATCTGCCGCAGGGCGAACTTGTGCCCCTGGGGGATATCCTCTGAAAGGGTAAGGGAGATCCCGTCCAGTTCAACGGAAGCGCCTGCGCTCAGCGGAGCCAGGGCGACCGCTACATTGTCTTTTGGATTGATCTGTAAATATGTTCTCATTTTACTCTCCATTTTTTACTCTCCGTTCTGCCGCCGTTCCACCGGCTGTGTAAGTGCTTACATAAAAGGTACTTCATTTTGTTGGAGGAGTCAAGAACAGTGGGGACTTTGTGCGGCATCCCCTTCTTCAAAATCGGGTTTATATGGAATACAGCGTCATCAAAGATTATCTCTGGACACGGCCTGATCCGTCTCCGCCGGCCAGTTTGAGCACTTCGTCCACGGATACCAGGTTGAAGTCGCCCTCGATGGAATGCTTCAGGCAGGAAGCTGCAACTGCGAATTCGATCGCTGTCTGAGAATCATATCCGTTTAAGCATGCACAGATCAGCCCGCCGCCGAAACTGTCTCCGCCGCCTACACGGTCAACGATGTGCATGGTATATTTCCTGCTGAAGCAGTAGTCATTTCCGTCATAGAGCATTGCGGACCATTTGTTGTCGTTCGCGGAGAGGGACTCGCGCAGTGTGATGGCAACTTTGGAAAAACCGAAGCGGTCAGCAAGCTGTTTTGCCACGTCTTTGTATCCTTCGCGGTTTACTTCGCCCTTTGTGACGTCTGTGCTGGCTGCTTTGATGCCGAATACATCAGATGCATCCTCTTCGTTTGCGATGCATACGTCCACATATTTGCAGAGCTCGCCCATCACCTGTCCGGCTTTTTCCCTGGACCACAGTTTGTTTCTGTAGTTCAGGTCGCAGGATACCGTAATGCCTGCTTCTTTTGCAGCCTTGCATGCCTCCAGGCAGATCGCTGCCACATCATCGTTGAGCGCCGGGGTGATGCCTGTGAAGTGGAACCAGTCCGCCTCGCCGAAGATTTCCTTCCAGTTGAAGTCAGATGCGGATGCTGTCGCGATGGAAGATCCCGCGCGGTCATAGATGACCTTGGACGGACGCTGGGAAGCGCCTTTCTCAAGGTAGTAGATCCCTACTCTGTCGCCGCCGCGCACGATGCAGGAGGTGTCAACGCCGTATTTTCTCAGAGAGTTGACAGCAGCCTGTCCGATCTCGTGTGTCGGGAGCTTTGTGACGAACTTTGCGTCAAATCCATAGTTTGCAAGTGAGACAGCGACATTTGCCTCGCCGCCGCCGTATGTGGCGCCGAAGGTATCCGCCTGTACGAAACGGCAGTATCCTTCCGGGGCCAGTCTTAACATGATCTCCCCAAATGTGATTACTTTCTTTGCCATTTTTATTTCCCTCTGCTTTCTTTTACGATTTCAACCGCTTCTTTTACAAGCTCTTTGATCTTATCGAATTCGCCCGCTTTTACAAGGTCGCCTTTTACCATCCAGCTTCCGCCGCATGCAAGGATCTTGTCGTATGCGAGATAATCTCTTACGTTCTTCGGATTGAGTCCTCCCGTGGGCATGAATTTCATCCCTGCGTACGGGGCTGCGATCGCTTTGATGTAAGCGAGTCCGCCTGCCTGCTCAGCCGGAAAGAATTTTACGACGTCAAGGCCGTTCTCGATCGCCTGCTCTACATCGCTCGGGTTCGCGCATCCCGGCGTGATCGTGATGCCTTTTTCCACACAGTATTTCACGACCTTCGGGTTCAGCCCCGGGCTTACGATGAATTTCGCTCCGGCCGCCACCGCGCGGTCTGCCTGCTCTGTTGTCAGGACAGTGCCTGCTCCGACGAGCATGTCCGGGAATTTCTCCGCCATGATGCGGATGGATTCTTCCGCTGCGTCTGTGCGGAATGTAACCTCAGCGCAGGGGAGTCCTCCGTCGCAGAGTGCCTGTGCCAGCGGTTCAGCGTCCCTGGCGTCATTGAGGACAACAACAGGAACGATACCAAGCTTTTCGATTTGTTTTAATACTTCGTTCATTTCTTCTCTCCTTTGTTTCATAATACGAAACTAAATTATGAATTATGGGGTGTTCTGATTGAAAGTATAATACAGTTTTTAAAAAAGTCAAGTGAAAAAAACCGTAAATATGAGAAATTATATGAATGAAAAATGTTGCGGGACTGGAGAAATCATGATAGAATTAGTTTCGTAATATGAAAATAATCTCAGTCAGGAGGGGCATATGGAACAGAAAAATCCGATACAGGTGGCGGGAAGGCTTTTTGGCGTGCTGGAGTTTCTTGCAGATGCGGGTTCCGCCGGGCTTATGGAGGTGAGCGTGGCGCTGGACCTGAATAAGACGACCGCCCACAGAGTGCTGAATTCCCTTATTTACATGGGGTATGCGAGGCAGAATGCTGTGAGCGGCAGATATGAGCCTACATTTAAAGTCGTTGACATCGCCAACCGGATCATGGGCCGGGTGGATATTGTACAGACCGTGCGCCCGTATCTCAGGAAGCTGATGGAGGCGACAGGTGAGACCGTGCATTTCGTGGAGAGGGACGGGAACGACGCTGTGTATATAGATAAGGTCGAATCCATGAGCAACGGGATTCAGATGGTATCTCGAATCGGCAGCAGGATCCCGCTGTACTGTTCCGGCGTGGGCAAGGCGATGGCGGCGGAGATGGATGACTGGGAGATCGAAGAAATCTGGAACAACAGCAAGATCCTCCGCCTGACTCCGCATACCATCACGGATCGCAATGATTTTAAGAGAGAACTGGAGGAAATCCGGAAGAGAGGGTATGCCCTGGATGATGAAGAGAATGAGAGCGGGGTGCGATGCATTGCGTGCAGCCTGAGAGAACCCCTGGGCAGCGCCCGCCATGCTTTCAGCATCTCCGCCCCGGTCAGCCGTATGGATAACGGGCGGCTCCGGGAACTGGCAGCCAGCGTACTTAAGGTGCGGGAGGAGATCACGCGGAAGCTGCGCGCGTCTGTGGCCGGTCCGGAGACGGTGCGGAAGGAGATGCGATATATGCATGAACAGCATGAACACCGGGAGAAATGCCGATTGGACGCGCGCTGAAAACAGATACGGCGAAACTCAATCAGGGACACAGCAAAACCGGATTTTACCACATCCCTGATTTTTATTGTGCTTGCCGCCTCCCTGTGCTAAAATTTATATGGACAGTCCGGCAGAAGACCGAGCCGGGCAGCCGTGACATCTGAAGATCGTTTCGAGGCGGGGACAGCCGGTGGAGGACAGAACATGATCAATGACGCGATGGAGTTTGCAGCGAAGGCGCACGAGGGACAGTTTCGCAAAGGGACGAGGCGGCCCTATATCGTCCATCCCATCGAGGTGGCGAATATCGTGTCCACCATGACAAAGGATGAGGAGGTGATCTGCGCGGCCGTGCTGCACGATACGATCGAGGACTGCCGCGGAATCACATGGGATGTGTTAAAGCTCCGGTTCGGGAGCCGCGTGGCAGATATGGTGGCCCAGGAGAGCGAGGACAAGTCGAAGACGTGGGAGGAGCGCAAAGGCGCGACGATCAGCCGGCTGAAAGACGCGCCTGTGGAAGTGCAGATGATCGGGCTTGCGGACAAGCTTTCCAATATGCGGGATATCGACCGGGATTACCCGAAGGAGGGGGACGCGCTCTGGACCCGGTTCCGCATGCAGAGCAAAGCGGCTCTGGCATGGTATTATAAGGGCATACGGGATGTGCTGGAGGAACGGTTCTCCGGGGTGCAGGCATTTGAGGAATACTGCCGGCTTGTTGAAAAGAATTTCGGGCCGGGCCCGGCACATACAGAGTGGATGAATAACGGCAGAGTGTGAAGAAAGGAGACGGGCGGCAGATGGGGACGGCCACAAGAGTAATCTGTTTTGCAAATAATAAAGGAGGGAGCGGGAAGTCAACGACATGTTCCAATGTGGGGTACGCTCTGGCGCAGGCCGGACGCAGAGTGCTCCTGATCGACGGGGACATGCAGATGAACCTTTCCCTCTCCCTTTTTGATGAGGATACTGTGCTGGGGTTTGCGCAGGGAGACAAAAATCTTTACGAAGGCATCCGCAGGCAGGATGACCTGGCGGAATATATCGTACACACGCCCTGCGAGGGGCTGGACCTGATCCCCTCCTCTACGCTGATGAGCTCCATAGAATATGAACTGTTCACAAAGTGGCAGAGAGAGTACATCCTGAAAAAAGGGCTTAAAAAGACCCGGGAGTCGGGAGAGTATGATTATATTCTGATCGACGCCCCGCCTACGCTGGGCGGCTGGGTGATGAATATCCTCTGCGCGTCGGATGAGATCATCATCCCGGTGGAGGCTTCCCCCTGGGGGCTCTTTGGACTGGGGAATATGTTTGAATTTCTGGACGGCGTAAAGGAGATTGCCCCGGACCTGAAGCTGGGCGGCATTGTGATCACAAAGGCAGACACGAGGAAGAATTATTTCCGCCAGACGCTGGATACGTTAAAGGAGCTGGATGATGTGAAAGTGTTTGATACTTATATCCGGGTGGACAGCGGGATCGAGTGGTCGCAGGACAACAACGCTCCGGTCGTAGCGTACAGGAAGGGAAGCCGGAGCGCGAAGGAATACATAGCGCTGGCGCAGGAGATCGACGCTGCCCGGTAAAACCCCGGAAACTGCATGGTAAATAAAATGCATGGTGAATAAACCGCATGGCAAATGTCTGCCGGATCCCCGGCAAACAGCGCTGCGCGGCCGCATTATGGAATGAAAGGCAGCAGGATGCATCAGGAATTGCTCAGGGAGCTCTCGGTCATCACGGAAGAGGAGCAGAGGATCCTCGGCGGACGGCAGGAGATCGACCCGCAGATTTATACGGAAAAGAAAGATATGGTCATTGACAGCGGTAAGCTTCTCCAGAGGGGGAAGCTGATTCAGGTGCGTCCGCATACGAGGTTCGTTCATTTCCCGGAACACACCCATAACTATATTGAAGTGATCTATATGTGCCAGGGCAGTACGACACACATCCTGAACGGGCGCGAGGTCGTGCTGAAGGAGGGGGATCTGCTCTTCCTGAACCAGAACGCAGTCCAGGAGATCCTGCCCGCGGGGAAGGATGACATTGCGGTGAATTTTATTATCCTGCCGGAATTTCTTGATACGGCGTTTGAGATGATGGGGAAGGAGGAAAACCAGCTCTGGGATTTCCTTGTCGGCGCGCTCTGCGGGCGGGACGGGGAGACGGGCTGGATGTATTTCCATGTGGCGGATATCCTGCCGGTGCAGAATCTCATAGAAAATATGGTGTGGACGATCTTTTATGATTCGTCCAACAAGCGGAGCTGTACGCAGATCACGATGGGGCTCCTTTTACTCCAGCTTCTTGACTGCATGGACAAGATGGAGTCCGGCGGGCGGAAGTTTGACAATGAGATCACAGCGGCAGTGCTCAGTTATATCGGGGAGCATTATAAGAACGGGACTCTCTCCGAGCTGGCGGGACAGATGGGATACGACGTATACTGGCTGAGCCGGGAGATCCGCAGGAGGACGGGCAGGACCTATAAGGAACTGCTCCAGGAGAAGCGGATGCAGCAGGCGGTGTATCTCCTGGGGAACAGCCGGATTCCGGTGACAGATATCATCGAGTCCGTGGGATATGACAATACGAGCTATTTTTACAGGAAGTTCCGGGAGCGGTACGGGATGAGCCCGAAAGAATACAGAGACAATTTATACAAAATGCCGGAAAAAGATTTGTGAAAAATGCAAAAAAGAACGTTAAAATGAAGATAAGCCGCAAATAAGGACGCTGTTTTATATAAATAGCGTCCTTTTTTGTCTGTTTCTCCTAATTATAATAAAAGCAGATAATGATAAGCGAAGAAGGAGGCACAAGAGATGGACAGATATTATTTGGCTGTTGATATCGGGGCATCCAGCGGACGCCATATGCTGGCCAGCATGAAGGACGGGAAGATGCAGCTTGAAGAGACGTACCGTTTCCCGAACGGGATGGACGATAAGAACGGCACTCTCTGCTGGGATGTGGACCGTCTTTTCGCGGAGATCAAAAATGGGCTCAAAAAATGTAAAGAACTCGGCAAGATCCCGGTTTCTATGGCCATCGACACATGGGGTGTTGACTATGTGCTGCTCGATAAAGACGACAGGATCCTGGGCGATACTGTGGGATACCGGGACAGCCGCACAGAGGGCATGGACGAGAAAGTATATGAGGTGATCCCACAGGAGGAACTGTACGCGCGGACCGGGATCCAGAAGCAGATCTTTAATACCGTTTATCAGCTCATGGCAGTAAAAGAGTCGCATCCGGAGTACCTGGAGCAGGCGGAGAGTATCCTCATGATCCCGGATTATTTCCATTTCCTGCTCACAGGCGTGAAGAAAAATGAGTACACAAACGCCACGACAGGACAGTTGGTGAGCCCGAAGACAAATGACTGGGATTATGAGTTGATCGAGATGCTCGGGTACAACCCTGAAATGTTCCGCCCGGTATCCATGCCGGGGACCGTGGTCGGAGATTTTACAGAAGAGGTGCAGAAGGAAGTTGGATTTAACTGTACCGTCGTGCTCCCGGCGACCCACGATACGGGAAGCGCGGTGCTGGCCGTCCCGACCAATGACGACGACGCGGTGTACATCAGCTCCGGCACATGGTCGCTGATGGGGATCGAGCGCGAAGAGGCGGACTGTTCCGTGGAGAGCATGAAAGCGAACTTTACAAACGAAGGCGGATATGACCACAGATTCCGCTATCTCAAAAACATTATGGGACTCTGGATGATCCAGTCCGTGAAGAAAGAATTTACCGAAGACCTGTCATTTGCTCAGATCTGCGAGATGGCGTCCAAAGAGACGATCCCGTCCATCGTAGACTGCAATGACGACTGCTTCCTGGCTCCGAAGAGCATGATCCAGGCAGTACAGGACTTCTGCCGCAGGACAGGGCAGCAGGTTCCGGAGACTGTGGGGGAGATCTCTTCCGTGATCTACAACAGCCTGGCAAAATGCTACGGAGACACTGTGCAGGAGATCGAAGAGATCACCGGAAAGAAATACAGCGCCATCTACGTAGTAGGCGGCGGTTCCAATGCAGGCTACTTAAACGAACTCACCGCAAAATATACAGGAAAGAAAGTCTCCGCAGGCCCGTCCGAGGCGACCGCCATCGGAAACGTCATCGTACAGATGCTCCATGACGGCATATTCAAAGACCTGCCCGAGGCAAGGACATGCGTGAGAGAGTCCTTTGGTGTTGTAATGTACTAAAGGGGTCAGACCCCTTTGAGGCAAAATATCCAAACAGGAGGAATTAACATGTTAGTTGAAACAAAAGCAAAAATTGGTGTATTTTCAATCGCGTTAGGTGCGTACCTTCCGCAGTTCCCGTCGCTTGTGCCGGAGTTTGAGGCGCAGTACGAGGCTTTTAAGAAGATGATCCCAGATACGGTGGAGATTATTGACGGCGGGATGGTGACGACAAAAGAGCAGTCCCAGGCAGCAGGCGACCTGTTCCGTGCGGCGGACGTGGATCTGGTGTTCCTTCAGCTCCTTACATACGCTACGTCTTACAACATGCTCCCGGCTGTGAAGGATCTGGATGTGCCGGTTGTGCTCGTGAATATCCAGAAGCTGAAAGCTCTGGATTATGACCACACAGACATTGCAAAATGGCTTGGAGAGGGTTATGCGTGCGGCGCTGTGGGCGAGATGGTGGCTGACCTTGAGAGATTCGGTAAGAGACACGCGGTGATCACCGGCGTTGTCGAGGGCGGAGACCCGGCTGTCCAGGCAGAGATCGAAGACTGGTGCCGCGCTGCGCAGACGAGAAGGAGATTCCGCGATACGAACATCGCCCAGATCGGCAGGCCGTATCCTGGTATGATGGATCTCTATATTGACGAATCCAACCTGTACAGAAGGATGCACCTGTATACGAAGCAGTTTGACTGGGAGAAAATGTGGGCGATCGCCGACGATATCACAGACGAGGATGCGATCCGCGCGAAAGCACAGGATATCCTTGATACATTTGACATAGAGGGCGGCGGGAGCATCGAAGAAGTCTGGGAAATGGCAAAATATGTCGTTGCGTTTGAAAAATGGGTGAAAGACGAGAAGCTGGGTCTGATCGCTTCCCACTACGACGGGTTCGCTCAGGGCAAGGCCGGCGTCCTTGACAGCATGCTCATCCCGGCGTTCTCCATGCTGATCAGGCAGGGAACTGCATGCGCGGTAGAAGGCGACATAAAGGTTGCAATGGCAATGAGCATCTTAAAGACAATCTCAGGCACAGGCCAGCTTGCGGAGATGTATTCCATTGACTTTAACGATGATATTGCAATCATCGGTCACAGCGGTTCGGGAGATGCAGACATCTCTGATAAGAAACCGACCATGAAGATCGTGAAGGTGTTCCACGGAAAGACAGGCGGCGGCTACCTGACACAGTTCTATCCGTACACAGGTCCGGTGACTTACCTGGCGATCACACAGGACGGCGACGGACACTTCAAGTTCATCGTAGCGGAAGGCGTCAACGAGGAAGGCCCGATCCTCTCCTTCGGCGATACAAATATGAGAACACGCTTTACATGCGGCGCGAGAGAGTTCGTGACCCGCTGGAGCGAATGCGGTCCGACACACCACTTTGCCGCTGCCACAGGAAGGCATATCGATACGATCCTGAAAGTGGCGAAGATCTTTCATGTACCGGTAGACATTGTCACAAGGTAGGATCAGACAAGAAAACGTCAGACAGGAAAGCATCAGACGGGAAGACATCAGGCAGGAAGACATCAGGCGGGAAGATGGGGCGGGCGGAAAAGTCACGGTTCGGCGAACAGCCCGATATCCGGCGGGGCAAAGGTAAAGAGGAAAAATGCAAGGACCATCACAGCGCTGAAAAACAGGATGACCGGGCAGCCTTTTTCGGCGCGCTCCGAATCCCGCAGTTTCCAGGCAGTCCAAAAGGCTGCAAGGACAGCGATGTAGAAGATTCCGATGTCGATCAAAGCGAGATTTCTCCCCAGGATCCCGGAATACGTGTAAAACAGCACCGGTACAAGCCATGTCCCGAGCAGCCCTCCGATGAGGAGGGCGCACCGCATGGCAGGGAAGTTCTTCCGGAGCCTGGAGGGGAGAAAGAGGCTCCAGATCAGGATCGGGAAGAAGACCAGCTTCATGTGCTCCCATGTGGATTCATTGACCGGGGAAAACAGGGCTGCCACAGGGTTCTGCCCGGACCATTCGTAGAAAAAGTGCGACAGAGTCCCTAAAACCGCGCTGAAGATCATGCCTGCCGCAAAATAGATTTTTAGAGATTTTATATTTTCACTATCCATAAAATACCCCCGCACACTGTATTAGCAGAAAGAAACCATGTAATACAGTATGCGGGGGTATCCTGGTTTTATTCATTTTATCCGCCCTGCGGAAAACTTCATTGCAATATCCGTGATCGTCACTGCGGCGCCCTGCCGGTGGGGAGCGGTGGATCGCACGCAGATTCCCTGCGCTGTTTTCAATATGCAGCATTTCTGTGATAACGTCCATGAAAAAACAGGCAAAACAAATAGAAAACAACAGGATAAATATTGGGATGTATTGGGAATGGATAGAAAAAATCGTATTTTTTCTATGCGAAACAGGACAGACATGGTATAATACATAAAAGCAGCTCCTGAGGGCGGGAGCAGATGCGCGGGGAAGGCGTACTCCGGGTTCTGGAGGGAAGGGATATACCGGCCCGTGAACAAGGGTTCAGCGATGAATCTCACTAAAAACCAACATCAAAATCAGTTGACTATTGTGGGATTGTGTGGTAATATTCTGGCAGAAACAACACAAAACAACTGTTTTGTAGAATCCAAGGAGGAGAAAAGATGCAAAACGAATACGAAATCAAAAAAGAAATGTGTGAGATCGGTAAGCGCGTTTACAACCGCGGAATGGTTGCCGCAAACGACGGCAACTTTTCTGTAAAGCTTAACGACCATGAGTTCTTATGTACACCGACAGGCGTCAGCAAAGGCTTTATGACACCCGAGTACATCTGTAAGGTGGATGAGAACGGAGACGTTCTTCAGGCGAACAAAGGATTCAGGCCGTCTTCTGAGATCAAGATGCATATGCGCGTATATCAGAAGAGACCGGATGTAAACGCAGTTGTACATGCTCATCCGCTGTATGCTACAACATTCGCTATTGCAGGCATCCCGCTGACACAGCCGATCATGCCGGAAGCGGTTATCGCGCTTGGATGTGTGCCTATCGCTCCGTACGGGACGCCGTCCACAATGGAGATTCCGGATGCAGTTGAACCGCTCCTGCAGCATTTCGATGCAGTTCTCCTTGAGAACCACGGCGCGCTGACGTTTTCCGACAGCCTTCTCGCCGCATATATGAAGATGGAGTCTGTAGAGTTCTACGCTCAGCTGTTATGGCAGACAATGCAGATCGGCGGGCCGCAGGAATTTAACAAAGAGCAGGTAGACAAGCTGTATGAGATCAGAAGACAGATGGGGCTCCCGGGCAAACATCCGGCAAACCTCTGTCCGAACGCAAAGGCAGGCAAGCCGAGCTGCCACACATGCGGCGGAAGCTGCAGCAGCGAGACGTCAGGCACAGCGGCAGAGAGCGCAGATGCGGATCTGATCGCATCCATCACAAAGAAAGTAATGGAACAGCTGGGAATGTAAGAAAAACGAAGTGAGGCGGAGCTATGAACGAACAGGACATCACCAATGCAGTGAGAGCTGTGCTCGACCAGATGAAAGATACAGCTCCCGCTCAGGAGAAAAAGCATGTCTGTAAATGCAAAAAGCATGTGATGACTCTGGCGCTTGCCAATGCCCTGATCGAGAGAGTTATGGCAAGGGCAGCCGGGATGGGCGTCAATGTCGTGGCCGCTGTCTCGGACAAGGCAGGCAGGCCCGTATCTGTCCAGTGCATGGACGATGCGTACATAGCAAGCTTTGACATTGCAATCAACAAGACCTATACTTCCGCGAGCCTTAAGATGTCCACCGCGCAGCTTGCGGAGCTGAGTCAGCCGGGACAGGATCTCTACGGGATCCAGTTTACGAATAACGGAAAGATCGTGGTCTTCGGCGGCGGCGAGGTGCTGGAAGCAGACGGCCAGATCGTCGGGGCGCTCGGAGTGAGCGGCGGATCGGCGGCGGAGGACACCGCCATCGCAGCTTATGGGAAGTCGGTCTTTAAGGAGGTATTAGAGTGTCTGTAAATGAACAGATGGTTCAGGACATCGTGCAGGAGGTCGTGGCAAAGATGCAGATCGCCGCAGATGTATCCGGAAGCAGAGGCGTGTTCCCGGATATGAATGAAGCGATCGAGGCGGCAAAGAGGTCGCAGAAGATTGTCGCTGGAATGTCTCTGGACCACAGGGAAAAGGTTATCTCCAATATCCGCAAAAAGATTCTGGAGAATGCAGAGATCCTCGCGCGCATGGGTGTGCAGGAGACTGGCATGGGGAATGTCGGACACAAGATTCTGAAGCACCAGCTCGTCGCAGAGAAGACTCCGGGAACAGAGGATATCACAACGACAGCGTGGTCAGGGGACAGGGGGCTTACCCTCATAGAGATGGGACCTTTCGGGGTCATCGGAGCGATCACACCGTGTACGAATCCGAGCGAAACGGTCCTGTGCAATACGATCGGAATGTTTGCGGGAGGGAACACGGTTGTGTTCAATCCCCATCCGGCGGCGATCAAGACTTCGATCTACGCGGTGAATCTGTTGAATGAGGCGTCCACAGAGGCGGGAGGGCCAGACAACATCGCATGCACGGTAGAGCATCCGACGCTTGAGACGGGCGATATCATGATGAAACATAAAGCGATCCAGCTCATCGCGGCGACCGGCGGACCGGGAGTTGTGACGGCGGTCCTTTCTTCGGGGCGCAGAGGGATCGGAGCAGGCGCGGGCAACCCGCCGGTGCTGGTAGACGAGACAGCGGATCTGAGAAAAGCGGCAGAAGACATCATAAACGGATGCACCTTTGATAACAACCTTCCGTGCATCGCAGAGAAAGAGGTTGTTGCAGTGGATTCCGTAGTTGACGAACTGATGAATTATATGATCAGCGAGCAGGGCTGCTACCTTGCGTCAAAGGAAGAGCTGGACGCTCTCACGGCAGTCGTCCTCAAAGACGGAAAGCTGAACAGAAAATGTGTGGGACGCGATGCCAGGACCCTTCTGGGAATGATCAGTGTGACAGTGCCGGACAATATCAGATGTATTATATTTGAAGGTCCGAAGGAGCATCCGCTGATTGCGGAAGAACTGATGATGCCGATCCTCGGCGTTGTGCGGGCGAAGGATTTTGACGATGCGGTAGAGCAGGCCGTATGGCTGGAGCACGGCAACCGCCATTCCGCGCACATCCATTCCAAGAATGTAGACAATATCACAAAATATGCGAAAGCGATCGACACAGCGATCCTCGTAAAGAACGGTCCGTCCTACGCGGCGCTCGGATTCGGGGGAGAAGGCTTCTGTACATTTACGATCGCCAGCAGAACAGGCGAGGGTCTTACAAGCGCAAGCACCTTCACAAAAAGAAGACGCTGCGTCATGACCGACAGTTTGTGCATACGATAAGCCGTGCGCTTACGTCGTGAAAATATGTACGCAGGCTCGCCTGCAGGTACATATTTCTCACGGCGGAAGCATATGGCGTACGCCATCAGCGAGATGGAGCAGAGCGGAATCGAGCTGGCACGGCGAAAACCGCCGAAATGCGAAGAAGCATATGGCGCACGCCATCAGCGAGATGAAGCGGAGCGGAATCGAGCTGGCACGGCGTAAAGCAGGAACAACAGAAACAGGAGGTAGATAACATGGAAATGAATTCCGCTAATGTGGAAGCCGTCGTTAAACAGGTGCTGGAAAGCATGCTGGACAGGAAGATCCCTTCACCGTCCGCGCAGCCGGCCGCAGGCCAGGCGGTCCCGAAGACAGCGCATGTTGCGATGCTGACATCACTTGAGCATTATGACATCAGGGAATTCCCGATCCCGGAACTGGGAGATGGAGACATCCTCGTAAAAGTAGAAGGATGCGGTATCTGCGGGACAGACGCTCATGAGTTCAAGAAAGACCCGTTCGGGCTGATCCCGGTTGCGCTCGGACACGAGGGAACCGGCGAGATCGTCAGGATGGGAAAAAACGTAAAGACAGACAGCGCAGGCAAACCTCTGAAGGTAGGCGACAAAGTCGTCACATGTATGATCTTTAAGGACGACCCGGATATCGAGATGTTTGACCTGAACAAGAAAAACATCGGCGGGGCTGACGTATACGGACTTCTTCCGGACGATGATATTCATCTGAACGGATGGTTTTCCGATTACATCCTGGTCCGCGAAGGCTCCTCCATCTTCAACGTAAGCGATCTGGATCTTGATTCCAGGATCCTCATCGAGCCATGTGCGGTCCTCGTACATGCAGTTGAGAGAGCGAAGACGACAGGCATCTTAAGATTCAACAGCAGAGTAGCCGTACAGGGCTGCGGACCGATCGGCCTGATCTGCATCGCAGTTCTCCGCACAATGGGTATCGAGAACATCGTCGCGGTGGACGGCAACCAGCAGAGACTCGACTTCGCGAAGAAGATGGGCGCTGACAGGTCTGTAAACTTTATGGAGTACAAAGGGATCGACGCTCTTTCAGGAGCAGTGAAGGAAGCCTTCGGCGGACACCTTGCAGATTTCGCGTTCCAGTGCACAGGATCACCGGCAGCGCACTCGAATATCTACAAGTTCATCCGAAACGGCGGCGGCTTATGCGAACTCGGATTCTTCATCAACGGCGGAGACGCCACGATCAATCCGCACTTTGACCTCTGCTCCAAAGAGATCACACTGGTCGGCTCCTGGGTATACACACTGAGAGATTACGCGACTACCTTTGATTTCCTGAAGAGGGCGCAGGCCATCGGACTTCCGATGAAAGAGCTGATCACGCACAAGTTCCCGCTGGAGGAGATCAATGAGGCCCATCAGACAAATCTTGCGCAGAAAGGCCTGAAGATCGCGATCGTGAATAAATAGGTGAATCATTATGGGAGATGCAGTAGGAATGTTGGAGGTTTTCGGGCTTGCCACAGCGTTTGCGGCGGCGGACGCCGGATGCAAGGCAGGCAATGTATGGCTCGAAAAGTTCGACAAAAACAAACCGGCGAATGCAGATGAACTGCCCGTACCACTGATTGTTATGGTTAAATTCCGCGGAAGCGTATCCGATGTCACGGCGGCGCTTGAGGCGGCAAAGGCAAGGGCCGAAGAGCTTGCGGGTGTTGTGAACGAATATGAGATCGCAAGACCGACAGAGGATACGGAAAAGATGCTGAAAATTACCGGACTTGACAAAGGTGAACCACATATCATCAACGAAAAAGATATCGAAGAGATTTAGGAGGAAATGAACAATGGCAATGGCACAGCAGGCATTAGGAATGGTTGAAACAAGAGGACTTACAGCAGCGATCGAGGCTGCGGACGCAATGACAAAGGCAGCTGAGGTAACACTGGTAGGAACAGAGAAGATCGGAAGCGGACTTGTAACAGTTATGGTGCGCGGAGATGTAGGCGCTGTCAAGGCGGCGGTAGAGACAGGCGCGGACGCAGCGGGAAGACTGGGCGAGCTTGTAGCTACACATGTGATTCCGAGACCGCACAACGACGTGGAGAAGATCCTTCCGTCTGTCTAAGCCGGAGTGAATGAGGAAAGTCTTCAGATCACAGTAAAGGAGCAGTCTCATGGGTAAAGCGTATGGATTCTTTGAGATCCCGGGTGTAACGGCAGCGGTAGTTGCCATTGATATCATGTGCAAGACCGCCGAAGTCGAGCTTGTCACATGGGAGAAAAAACTGGGCGGACGACTGGTCACGATCATCATCCGCGGCGACGTATCCGCTGTCAAGCAGGCCATTGAAACTGCCGCAGCGAACGGAATCAAAGATCCTGTCTGCAAGGTTGTGATCCCGAGCCCTCATGAAGAGATACTCAGGATCGTCAACGACAGTGCAAACAGGGTAAGTCAGGAGGCAGTCTGAGATGGCAGAGGAAAAGAAAACAACAACAGCCAAGGCGCCGGCAAAAACGGTACGGAGAGTGAGAAAGACGGCGCAGAAGGCGGAAACAACGGTGCAGGAACAACCAACGATTCAGAAGGAGGAAAGAAGAATGTCACAGGAAGCATTAGGAATGGTGGAAACAAGAGGTCTCGTAGCGTCAATTGAGGCGGCGGATACAATGTTAAAGGCCGCGAACGTAGTTCTCGTAGGGACAGAGAAGATCGGAAGCGGACTTGTAACAGTAATGGTACGCGGCGACGTAGGCGCTGTAAAATCTGCAGTTGAGTCCGGAGCAGAGGCAGCGGGAAGACTGGGCGAGCTTGTAGCTACACATGTGATCCCGAGACCGCACAATGATGTGGAGAAGATCCTTCCGGTTCTGAAATAGTCCGGTAATTATTGACAGACCCCGCAGGAAACAGCCGTTGAAACAGGCTGTTTCCTGCATATAAGAAAAACGGATAATACAGATCCGTTTTTGGAGGAGAATTGAGATATGGATAACAGTAATGTAGCATTCATTACAAAACTGGTCCTGGAAGCAGTTGAAAAGCAGAAATCCTCTGAGGGGGCAGGATACATGGTGCCGGTCGGAGTGTCCGCGAGACATATCCACCTTACTCAGGAACATGTGGAAGCGCTGTTTGGCGAAGGACACCATCTGACACAAAAAAAAGAACTTATGGGCGGGCAGTTTGCAGCCAATGAGACAGTTACCGTCGTGGGGCTTAAGCTCCGCGCGATCGAGAATGTGAGAGTTCTGGGGCCGGTTAGAAAACAGACCCAGGTGGAAATTTCGGCTACAGACGCGGTCCGTCTCGGGGTAAGCGCTCCCGTCAGGGAGTCCGGAAAAGTGGACGGCAGTGCTCCGATTGCGGTGGTAGGCCCAAAGGGAGCGATCTATCTTGAAGAAGGATGTATCATCGCAATGCGTCACATACATATGTCTCCGAGAGATGCCGCGGCAGCCGGAGTACACGACGGCGATATTGTTTCGGTGAAAGCGGACAACGAAAGAGGAACAATATTCAATCATGTTAAGATCCGCGTGGATGACAGCTTTACCCTTGAGATGCATATTGATACAGACGAGGCGAATGCTGCAAAGATTGCGACCGGCGACACAGTGAGGATAATATCATGCTGATAGGAAAAGTTGTTGGAAGCGTTGTTTCGACACGCAAATGTGAAAATTTGACTGGCAATAAATTCATGATCGTGGAAGTTCTGGAGCACATGCATTCCGGTGCAAAGCAGCTCATCGCCATCGATAAGATCGGCGCGGGCATCGGCGAATACGTGCTTGTGGCGCAGGGCAGTGCGGCGAGGATCGGCAGCGGAATGCCTGACTCGCCTGTTGATGCGGCGATCGTAGGAATTATTGACGACGGATCAGGACTGGAGTAGTGGAATTATGGATATGAAAGAATTGAGCAGCATATTGCAGCAAAACGGTATCGTCGGCGCAGGCGGCGCCGGATTTCCGACGTATGCGAAGCTGGATGAGCGCGCAGAAACGATCATCCTGAACTGTGCAGAGTGTGAACCGCTCTTGAGACTGCACAGACAGCTGCTTGAAAAATATGCGAAAGAGATCGTAGATACATTCCATATGATCGGTGAGGCAGTTGGTGCAAAAGAAGTTATTATCGGCATCAAGAAAGCCTACAAAAAAACCATCGAAGCGGTAGATGCCGTAATCGGGAAATATCCGGAAGTAAGACTGGGACTGCTGGACGAAGTGTATCCGGCAGGTGATGAAGTTGTTCTTATCTACGAAGTGACGGGCAAGGTAGTGCGCCCCGGCGGGCTGCCTATTGAAAGCGGAGTTGCGGTATTTAATGTAGAGACTGTATACAATGTGTACAGAGCGCTGAATGAGAAAACGCCTGTTGAGGATAAACTGGTATCTGTTGTTGCGGAGGTCGAACATCCCGTGACAGTACGTGTTCCCATTGGGACGTCTCTTGACGAGGTGGTCGCTCAGGCGGGGCGTGTGACAACACCGAACCCGGTATACTTTGTGGGCGGACCGATGATGGGAAGTATCGGCACGGGCGCGGAGCCTGTTACAAAGACGACAAACGCGATTCTCGTACTGCCGGAGGATCATTATATTATACAGAAAAAACTGAAGAAAAACTCCATCGACATGAAACGGGCGGCAGCATGCTGCTGCCAGTGTACGATGTGTACAGATCTCTGTCCGAGATATCTGCTCGGTCATCCGATCGAGCCTCATAAGTTTATGCTTGCAGCAACATGCAAGGATATTCAGGAACCCAATATTTTCGTCAATACTTTATTCTGCTGCTCTTGCGGCGTCTGTGAGCTGTATTCCTGCTTCCAGGGGCTCTCGCCGCGAAGCCTGATGGCGGAGTATAAGGCGGGGCTGAAAGCGAATGGCGTCCGTCCTCCGCAGGTGGAGGCGGCTCCGGCGGGGCCTGAGAGAGAGTACAGGAAAGTCCCAATGGAGCGTCTGATGGCAAGGCTTGACCTGACCAGATATAACAGGGAAGCGCCGCTGGATGAGTCAGAGATCGCAGTCAGACGTGTGCGCATCCTGCTGAGCCAGCATATCGGGGCGCCGGCAGCAGCTATTGTAAAAGCAGGCGACAGGGTGACAAAGGGGCAGATGATTGCGGAACCCGGAAAAGGGCTGAGCGTGGGGATTCATGCATCAGTTACAGGTACAGTGACCGAAGTAAATGAGAAATATGTGATCATAGAAACTCAGGAAGGACGTGCAGGCAATGAGTAAGGCAATTGGAATGGTAGAATATAAGACTGTTTCAGCGGGCATCACCGCGGCAGACGCCATGGTGAAGACCTCTGAAGTCAGCATAATCGAAGCTCAGACAGTATGTCCGGGCAAATATATTGCGATCATTACAGGTGACTTGAGCGCCGTAAAAGCAGCAGTGGACAATGCCAGAGAACTGCACGGCTTTCATCTGATCGGCAGTTTTGTGCTTGGGAACCCGCATGAATCTATTTTCCCTGCGATTTATGGCGCGGCACAGATCGAGGATGTATCCGCTTTGGGTATTTTTGAGACATACGATGCGTCTTCCATTATTGTTGCGGCTGATGAAGCGGCAAAGACAGCGATCGTAGACCTGATTGAGCTGCGTATCGCAAGAGGTATGTGCGGAAAATCATACATGATCCTGACGGGGGAAGTGGCTGCTGTGGAAGCGGCGATTGAGCGGGCAAAGGAAGCGGTGAAGGACAGGGGAATGTTCCTCGATTCTTCCGTTATCGCTCACCCGGACGCGCGGATCCGCGATGCGATTTTATAATATGCTATAAGACAGACAGGCTCTCCCCTGCTTATCCCTGCGTCACAGCGGCATGACGAAACTGCCGGAAACTGAGCAGAGCGGCCGGAGGGCCTGTTTTGGCATAAACAGGAGGCAGTGATATGCTTGCGATAGAGAGACGAAATGAAATCCTGGAAAAACTGCAGACAGACAGAAGAGTTGTAGTAAGCGAACTGAGCCAGATCTATGACGTTTCTGAGGAGACGATCCGAAGGGATCTGGAAAAACTGGTAAATGACGGTTATGCCATCAAGAGCTACGGCGGCGCCGTTATCAATGAAAATATCAATATTGAGCTTCCGTTTAATATTCGCAAAAATCGCAATATCGTGGGGAAACAGATCATTGCTGACCTGATAAGCAGAGTCGTACAGGACGGGGACAGCATTATGCTGGATGCCAGCTCCACTGCAGTATATATTGCGAAGACACTGCAGGAGAAAGGAAAAAAGAATCTGACGGTAATCACAAACTCCATGGAGATCATCATAGAATTATTTGATGTCCAGGACTGGCATATATTGTCCACCGGGGGAACTTCAAGAGTCGGTTCGTTTGCTTTGGTGGGTCCTCAGACGGACAAGGTGCTCAGAACATATCATGTGGATAAAGCGATTATATCCTGCAAGGGACTGGATATCTCAGCAGGCTTTACAGATTCTGATGAGCTTCATGCAAATAATAAAGCGACTATGCTGGCGGCGGCTAAGGAAAAGATACTTGCCATTGACAGCAGTAAATTTGATAAGATAGCATTTACGGAGATTGGTTCTCTGGAGGACCTTACCATGGTGGTCACGGATGAGAAACCAGAGGAACGGTGGCTCCGGATATTGAAAGATTCAGGCGTGGAGTGTATTTATCCTGAATAAAGAGAGGATACTATGAAGAGTTTTGATATTAAAACAAGAATTTATTTTGGAGATCAGGCGCTTGACCGACTGACGGAGATACCTTATCAGAGGGTATTGGTTGTGACAGATCCGTTTATTGCGCAGGGGAGCATGATCGACCTTGTGACAGAACCGTTAAGCAGAGGAAATAAAGAGTTTGAGATATTCAAGGATGTTGTGCCGGATCCTCCCATCGAAAAGATCAGTGAGGGTGTAAAGAAAATGCTTGAATATAAGCCGGATGTAATTGTTGCAGTCGGTGGAGGCTCCGCCATTGATTCATCAAAATCAATCCGTGAATTTGCACTGCGTGTTGATCACTACGCTGAGGTAGGACTGATCGCGATACCGACCACAAGCGGAACCGGATCGGAAGTGACATCTTTTGCAGTTGTGACTGATCCGAAAGAGCAGGTGAAGTACCCGCTGGTATCCAGAACCATGATGCCGGATGAGGCAATCCTTGATGCGGAGCTGGTAAAGAGTGTTCCGCCTGCCGTTACAGCAGATACGGGAATGGATGTGTTTACCCATGCTCTTGAGGCGTGTGTCAGCATAAACCGTAACGATTTCTCTACGGCGCTGGCAGAGAAAGCCATTGAAATATGCGGAGTATTCCTTCTGAGAGCATATTTGGACGGGAGCGACACTCACGCGCGCCAGAAGATGCATTCCGCATCCTGCCTGGCGGGACTGGCATTTAACTGCGCATCACTGGGACTGAATCATGGAATGGCTCATCAGCTTGGCGCTACGTTCCATATTCCTCACGGAAGAGCGAACGCTATGCTTTTGCCGCATATCATTGAATTTAACAGTGATATTAACAAACACAGCAAGAGCCGTACAGAATACTTTCCGGCTGTGAAGCGGTATTCTACAGTGGCGCAGATCCTCGGGCTGAGCAGTTATAATAAGATTATGACAGTAAGATCTCTGGTAAACTGGGTACAGTTTATGTTAAAAGAGATGGATATTCCGCTGTCTATTTCTCAGATGGGTACGATATCCGAAGATGAGTACTTTAAAGCAATTGACCACATGGCTGATGCTGCGCTTGAGGATGCGTGTACTGCGACCAATCCGAGAGTGCCGAGCAAGGCGGATGTAGTCCGGATATATAAAGAACTATGGTAAATAAAAGTTTTTGCATGGGCCGTATTCTGTTTCAGGCAGGATACGGCTTTATTCATTGAAGAGAGCAAACGTTTGAGGAAAAATCAGGGCAAGATTATGGGCAGAATATGGACATTTGTGTTATAATCATGGCATCAGAGTTGCGCGTAAAACTTTGAAAAATAACGAATAAGAGAGGGAAAAGAAATATGAGAACACGAGTAAAAGAAACAGTACAGAGTGTTACAGCACAAAAAATGATCATATGGGTATTTTTTATAGCAGCGGGAGTATTGGTCCCCATGGGCTTCCACCGCTTAGGGCTTGGAATTGCGTTTCTGCCCATGCACATCCCTGTGTTTATCGGAGCATTTCTGTGCGGGCCCTATCTGGGAATGGCGGGGGCTGTGCTTACCGTGCTGTTATCTTCAGTGCTTACCGGGATGCCGCCTATCTTTCCAGTGGGGATCTGCATGATGGCTGAGATGGCTGCCTATGCAGGCGTATGCGCGGGAATCATGAGGAAAAAGAGATACAGTATATTATCTCTGTACGCGGCGCTTGTTGCAGCGATTGCTGCCGGAAGGGTTATAAACGGAATTGTCAATGCAGTTGTTGCAGCACTGTTAGGCGGAAGCTATGGGATGTCTGCATTTGTTGAGGGAACGCTTGTTTCTACGCTTCCCGGGACGGTTCTGCTTCTGTGCGTGGTGCCGGGGCTTGTGATGATATTAGAGAATATTCTCCGATTCAATAAGCGCGGTGAGAAAGAGTAAGGAATATATCAGGTAATGGGTGAGATGACACAGGATGAGAGAATATATTTTGGAACACTTGGAACGATATCCTATGATGGAGATTCCCGATGTGGTAAAGCTGCTGTACCAAAGTGAATTTGGGGGCGGGCACATAATAAAGGATCCTGAATCCAGTCTGAAAAGACTGGAGCGGGAGTGCCGGGAGTATGCCGGTGAAAGGAATCCTCTTAAATGGGAGAGAATCGGCAATTATATGGGACGGCTTTTTCTGGGAGGAGTCACGGATCATCTCAGCCTTGAGACGGTGAATCGTCTTTTTGTAAACACAGCCCAGAAGGTGAATTCCAGCCCGGAGGCTCTTGAAAAAAAGCTGGCGCAGCTTATGCAGATGTCTGAACAGGAAAGCATTCCTTTCGGATATGAGGAGCTGAAAACATGGCTTGACGGCTACCGTGCCAAAGGGTATCCGCTGATTCATCATTCGGATGTCTACAGAAAGCTCTACCATCCGTCTTACAGAGTCATCAGTGAGGATTACCTCTTATACCTGAGTCTGTTTGAGGCGGTTGACCGGGGACTGAAAAAAAAGAGCCCTCTCGTCATTGCAGTCGATGGCCGCTGCGGAAGCGGGAAGAGCTGGATCGCAAGACTTCTGTCTGGAGTTTATCCAAGCTCTGTCATTCACATGGATCACTTCTTTTTGAGACCGGTCCAGAGAACCGAGGACAGGCTGAAAGAACCCGGGGGAAACATTGATTATGAGCGCTTTATGGATGAGGTCATAAAGCCGCTGAAAGCAGGAAAGAGTGTGTTTGATTATCAGCGCTATGATTGTGCGACCGGCGGCTTTTCTGGCCGGATCCGCGTCCGAAAGCGGGATCTGGTCATAGTCGAAGGCACGTATAGCTGTCACCCTCTTTTTTGCAGCTGCTATGATATGAAGGTGTTTTCGGATATTGGGCCGAAAAGACAGAAAGAACGCATATTAAAGCGAAATGGAGCTCACATGCTACGCCGATTTATTGATGAGTGGATTCCGAAAGAGGAGATTTATTTCGACACATTTCGGATAAAAGAAATATGTGACCTTGTTTTAGAAGAAAACAAACAGAGCCTCGTGCAGCCGGGAACTACGGAGTGAGACGGGGCTCTGCGCATGTCTCGCGCCACACAATGGAAAATGGCAGATTGATCTTCATATGCAGGCGGTGTCCGCCCTCGATTCTGTCAATCAGAATTTTGGCCGCGGTTTTTCCCATTTCTTCGATCGGAATATGTACGGTCGTAAGCAGAGGGGTGATGTACTGGACGACATCAATATCATCAATGCCGATCACGGACACATCTTTTGGGATGCGCACCTTGTTTTCCTGAAGTGCGCGTATGGTACCTATGGCTGTAGTGTCATTGGAGCAGAAGATGGCGGTGAAGTCCCGGCTCTTCTTGAGCAGCCGGAGCGTGCCCTGGTATCCGCCCTCTGTAGTCATGGGAGAGTTTACGACAAACTCACGTCTTAAGGGCAGTCTTTTAGCGGAAAGAGCAGCGCAGTATCCCTCATATCTGTTTTCGTCCCGTGTTTCTCCAATGTACGCAATTCGCGTGTGCCCGATCTCAAACAGTTTTTCCATAATAGAGACGGCTGCCTGATACCCGTCGCAGATGACCTGATCATATTTTGCATTCAGCGTGTTTAGTCCGCTGTACACTACATAATTAAAATGTTTTTTCAGGAAGCTGAGCATCTGCCGGTTACACCGGCCGAGAACCGCGACTCCGTCCACCTGATTTTCCGTGATAAGACGAAATACAGCAGGGTTGTCTATGTCGAGGAAGGTGATCAGGTGTTTCACTATATAATTGTGATGAAACGCCTCTTCTTCGATCCCCCTTGCCAGAGTAGAGAAGAAGATATCTTTCATCGGATCTTCTGAGCGTGCAAAGATACAGGCGATGGAGCGGGTCGGCTTTTTTGAAGACCTGCTGTTTCCTGTTTTCAGATCCCGGGCGGCCGCGTTTGGGGAATATCCGGTTCTGCGGACGATCTCCCATATTTTATCCTGAACTTCTTTGCTGGCTGCGGAAGCGCCTTTCTGATTAATCACTCTTGATACGGTGGAGATAGATACACCGGCTTCTTTTGCAATATCTTTTAAAGTCATATTATCCTCTTTCGTGATACATTTCATGTTTTGTTAAAAATTAGACATAAAAAGAGATTAGATATATTTTATATTATAAAATATATCTAATCAAAAAACCAGAAATATCGGTGAAAACGTTTGGGTAAATAATAAACTGCATAAATTTTCTTTGTGTTATTATAGAGAAAAGATAAGAAACATACAAAGGAGGGGCGTGTGTGAAAGATAATGTACTCGTCATTCATGGGGGAGGCCCCACACCGGTGATTAACTCATCCCTATATGGCGTGATAAAACAGGCGGAGGAGAGCGGCCGGATAGGAAAGGTGTACGGTGCGCTCGGCGGAACTGCGGGAGTGTTGAAAGAAGATTTTCTCGATCTGCTGCAGATTCCGGAAAAGGAGCGAAAGCTTCTGCTGAGGACGCCGGCTTCGGTAATTGGATCTTCCCGGTTTGCTCTGGAGGAGGAAGATTACTCCATAATGCCCCATATATTTAGAAAATATGGGATACGATACGTGCTTCTTAACGGCGGGAACGGTACGATGGATACCTGTGGAAGGATCAGCCGTGCATGCGGTGGAGATATTAAGGTAGTAGGAATTCCCAAAACGATTGACAATGATATTGCAGTGACAGACCACACTCCGGGATACGGCAGCGCAGCTCGATATCTGGCGGGAACGGTCCATGAAGTGGGAGAGGATGTCAGATCCCTGCCTATCCATGTATGCATCGTCGAAGCAATGGGGCGAAATGCCGGATGGCTGACAGCTTCAGCAGCCCTTGCAAGGAAGAAAAAAGGGGATGCTCCTCATTTGATTTATCTGCCGGAAAGACCGTTTAATGAAGAAGGATTTTTAAAAGACGTAAAAGAACTGTATGATAAGCAGGGACAGGCTGTGGTCGTAGTAAGCGAAGGGCTGAAAAATGAAAAAGGAAGTCCTGTGGCAGAGCCGATCTACAAAACAGAACGGGCAGTCTATTATGGAGATGTAGGAGCATACCTTGCGAATCTGGTTGTGCGCAGACTTGGCATCAAAGCCCGGAGCGAAAAGCCTGGAATCTGTGGAAGGGCATCTGTGCCGTGGCAGTCAAAGACAGACTGTGATGAGGCTGTCCTTGCAGGCCGGGAGGCGCTGCGCGCCGCTATGGAAGGGGAGAGCGGCATTATGATTGGACTCAGAAGAAAAGAAAATACTGACGGAACATATCAAGCAGAGACGTTCCGCATTCCTATAGAAGAAGTCATGATGCATGAAAAAACCTTGCCGGATGAATATATCAATGCGAAAGGCAACGATATCACTGAGGCATTTGTCCGCTGGTGCCGTCCGCTGACCGGAGAAGGAGTTCCTGAGTTTCTGAGCCTGGACAAATATGAAAAGGAGAAGAAAAGATGAAGCATATATGTCTGAATTTAAAGAGGTTCGATGTTCCGGGAAGATTTGGAGGAGTCAACGGCATTGCCCCTGTAGCTGAATGGGGAGCATATATCGTGCATCAGACGGAAAAGATCCTGCGGTCTTACGACAGTGGAAAGGCTAAGTTTACTATGTATTTTCCCGAAGCCCATATACTGGGAGCGTCGGCAGCGTTAAGCGCTGACAGCCCTATCCGTATCGGATGTCAGGGCGTGTATCGTGAGAATACAGCTGCAGGCGGAAATTTCGGAGCATTTACCACCAACCGGCCAGCCAGCGCCGCCAAAGCGCTTGGCTGCAGCAGTGTCATCATCGGACATTGTGAGGAGCGCAGGGATAAGGCCGGCATTATGGAAATGGGAGGGGCAGCCAAATCTGAAGCTCTCAACCGTATATTAAACAGAGAGATCCGAGCTGCTGTATCGGAAGGGCTGGACGTACTTTACTGCATCGGAGAGACAGAGGCAGAACAGCCCTGTTGGAAAGAAGTGCTGGAAGAGCAGCTCCTGATCGGACTTGAAGGGGTGGATAAAGACCGGATTGTGATTGCATATGAGCCTGTGTGGGCCATCGGCCCGGGGAAGACGCCTCCCGGGCGTGACTATATTGTGAAAATTGCTGAATATGTAAAAACTATAACAGGGGGAATGGATGTTATATATGGGGGAGGACTAAAGCAGGACAATGCGGGAATGCTGGCAACAATTCCCGAGATTGACGGAGGGCTGATCGCCCTGACCAGATTTGATGGAGAGATTGGCTTCTACCCAGATGAATATCTGGATATCATCCGGATCTATTTGGAAAACTGTGGTGGACATCTATCATAGGGGCGACAGAAAAACCGGAGAGGAAGGTAAAATATGAGATTAGATTTTGAATATGGACATGGAACAGTAAGTGCAGAGCTTCCGGACAATACGGATGTCTTTATTCCGGGTGTGACAGTGCCGGATCCGCCTTATATTCCTGAAGAAGAGCTGGAGGAAAAGACGCTGGAATCCATTCGCAATCCCATAGGGATGGAGCCGCTGTCGGCTCTGGCCAAAAAAGGATCGAAGGTGACGATCGTATTTCCGGACCGTGTAAAAGGAGGAGAGCAGCCTACGTCACACAGAAAAGTGTCTATCAGGCTGATCCTGCAAGAATTATATGCCGCCGGAGTAGAAAAAAAGGATATCCTGCTGATCTGCTCTAACGGGCTGCACAGGAAAAATACGGAAAAAGAAATATACAATATTCTCGGGAAAGAGCTGTTTCATGAGTTCTGGTATACTCACCAGATCATCAATCACGACAGTGAAGATTATGAACACCTTGTAGACCTGGGGACAACAGACAGAGGGGATCCGGTGATCATGAACAAATACGTTTATGACAGTGACGTAGCGGTTCTCATAGGACATACTCAGGGGAATCCATATGGCGGATATTCGGGCGGCTACAAGCACTGTGCAACAGGGATCACCCACTGGAGGTCGATCGCGTCCCACCATGTGCCGGAGGTCATGCACCGGAAAGATTTCACCCCGGTCAGCGGCAAATCTCTGATGCGCACAAAGTTTGATGAGATCGGCATGCACATGGAAAAGTGTATGGGCAAAAAGTTTTTCTGCTGTGATGCAGTGCTGGATACAAAATCCCGTCAGATTGAGATTAACAGCGGCTATGCTGCAGAGATGCAGCCCCGCTCATGGAAAATGGCGGATAAGAGGACTTATGTACCGTGGGCGAAGCAGAAATATGATGTTATGGTATTCGGAATGCCCCAGTTTTTCCACTATGGAGACGGAATGGGAACGAATCCGATCATGCTGATGCAGGCCATATCTGCCCAGGTTATCCGACACAAAAGAATCATGAAAGATAACTGTGTTATCATCTGTACATCTGCCTGTAACGGATATTTTCATGATGAATTGTGGCCTTATCTGAGGGAATGCTACGAGATGTTCCAAAAAGATGGGATGAATGTACTGACAGATATGAACCGGTACGGAGAATATTTTGCCACAAATGAGGAGTATATACGCAAATATCGGTTCTGCAATGCCTTTCATCCTTTCCACGGATTTTCCATGATGAGCTGTGGACAGATCGCGGAAATGAACACGGCGGCAATCTATCTGTGCGGTGCGGAGCAGCCCGGATATGCACGTGGAATGGGGCTTAAAACACGGGCAACGATAGAGGAGGCTCTGGAGGATGCGAAGAAGAAATATGTGGGAGAGAGTCCTTCCATACTCGCTCTTCCCCAGACCTTTAAGCTGAGCGCGGTGCATCTGATGCTGGAAAACGAGACTTATGGAAGAGAGGAAGATTACATGCATATGGTGCATCATCATATGTAATACATGCGGTAATTATGGCGCAGTTGGATCATACAGGAGAAAGGGAGGAGGCATAAGTGTGAAAAAGAACAAAGGATTAAAAGAAAAAAGAGACATTATAGGGAAAATACCAAACTGGGGATGGCTGCTGTTATCCCTCTTAGCTGCAATTGTGCTGTGGTATTTCCTATCTATAAATCCGTCAACAGCCCGCAGCTTTCCGTTTATAGCATCGATCGTGGAAGCGTGCAGAACGATGGTGGAAAGAGGAGTTCTGTGGCAGGATTTTTCGAGCAGCATGATTTCTGTGGTTCTGGGGTTTGTTCTCGGATTTGTGACTGCGGTGCCGGTAGCGTTTCTGATGGCGTGGTACCGGCCGGTCAGATACATTGTTGAACCGTGGATCCAGTTTATCCGTAATATTCCGCCACTGGCGTATGTCCCCCTTGTTGTTATTTCCGCGGGAGTAGGCAGGAGACCTCAGGTGATCGTCATCTGGCTCGCCACATTCCTTATCATGAGCGTGACGATCTATCAGGGCGTGCGCAACGTTGACGAGACGCTGATAAAAGCGGCGAGGGTGCTGGGAGCCCAGGACAGGGACATCCTGGTGAAGGTGATATTCCCGGCTACGACTCCGTTTATCATAACAGCCGTAAGGCTTGGCGTCAGCGTTGCCCTGACCACACTGATTGCAGCCGAGTCAACCGGGGCCGTGGCTGGACTGGGAATGAGGATCCGATCTTTGAATAACAGTTTTGAAGTTGCGCCTATGCTGCTTTACATAATACTGATAGGAATTATTGGTATGACTTGCGAAAAAGTAATTAAGATTCTTGAAAGGAAGCTGACGGGATGGCAGGAGAAGAGAGAAGTATAAAAGTAAAAATAGACCATGTGGAAAAAATCTTCGAAACCAAGAAGGGATCCGTGGTAGCTTTAAATGGAGTAGATCTGGATATAAAGGAAAATGAATTTATATGTGTAGTGGGACCGTCAGGGTGCGGGAAATCAACGCTTCTCAACATAATAGCCGGTCTGCTGCCCGCAACAGGCGGATCCGTGTATGTGGATGGGAATAAAGTAGAAGGAACAGGCACAGAACGGGGAGTTGTATTTCAGCAGTATGCTCTCTTCCCCTGGCTGACTGTTATAAAAAATGTTATGTTCGGGCTGAAGCTAAAGGGCATGAATAAGGCAGATGCCCAGGAGACCGCTATGAAATATCTGAAAAAGGTGGGACTGGAAGAATTCGCAGACAGTTATCCGAAGGAATTGTCGGGAGGAATGAAGCAGCGTGTGGCAATCGCGCGTGCGTATGCGGTCCAGCCGGAAGTGCTTCTGATGGATGAGCCGTTCGGCGCTCTGGATGCCCAGACGAGGACACAGCTTCAGTCAGAACTGCTCCAGACATGGGAAAATGAGAGGAAGACATGCTTCTTTATAACCCATGACGTAGAAGAAGCCATCATCCTTGCGACGAGGGTGGTGATTATGAGCGCAAGGCCGGGACGGATCCGGGATATTGTAGAGATTGACATTCCCTATCCGAGAGATCAGGAAACAAAGATGAGCCCCCGGTTCATGGAGCTAAAAAATTACATATGGAAACAGGTATATCAGGAATATCTGGAAGTGCGTAAGTAATGGCAGAAAAAGCCATTCAAATATTAATATTCAAAGGAGGAAAAATTATGATCAAAAAGTTTTTGGCAGCAGGACTTGCAGCAGCAATGATGGTATCATTGGCTGCATGCGGAGGTTCAGGTGACTCAAAGGGGAACGCAGCGGACAGTACAGATAAGGGTACAGAGGAAAAAATCACTCTCAATGTTGCATATATGCCGAACTATGGCAGCCTCTGGTCAGTAATGACGGCGATGGAGAAGGGGTATTTTGAGGAAGAAGGCATTGAGGTAAAGCTCACAGAATTCCAAGACGGACCTATGATTATTTCCGCAATGGAATCCGGTACCATCGATATCGGTTACATCGGGCAGGGAGCACATAAGCTCTGCCTTGAGGGTAATGCAACGATCTTTGCACTCTCCCATATCTCCAACGGAGACGCTGTGATCGGAGGACCGGGAATTGAATCCATTGAAGATCTGGCAGGAAAGACAGTCGCATATTCATCAGGTACATCCAGTCAGGATATACTTGAAAATGCACTTGCAAGCGCCGGAATGACAATGGATGATATCCAGGCAACAGACATGGCTGCTGAGAATATCCCGACAGCAATGATATCCGGAAGCGTTGACGCGGCAGCTACATGGTCTCCGGGGACTCTTACAATACTAGATGAGGCAGACGGAACAACGAAACTCTGTGACAACATGACGTTCAAAGATACAACGATCTCACTGGCAAGCTGGATTTGTACGCCTTCCTACGCAGAGGAGAACAGGGATCTCTTAGTGAAGTTCACAAGAGCGCTGTTTAAAGGAATGGACTATGCGGCAGATGATAACTATGACGAAGTGGCCCAGTGGGTTGCTGACCAGACAGCTACAGATTATGATACTGTATACAGCCAGAGAGGTGATGCAGACTGGCTGACAGGCAAGGAGGTTTCCGAAGGGGCTGCGGATGGTACAGTAGAGGGCTACTATACAACACAAAAGAAAAATCTGATCGACCAGGGAGCGGTTACAGGAGATCCGGCGGTTACAGATTATGTGATGCTTGACATTATGACAGAAGCAGGAAAATAAAGTTTTTATGTGCAGCTCAGGATGCTCTGGCATCCTGAGCTATTTAAACAAAGGGCAGGAGGCATAGTTTGATGAAAGAATATTACTCATATGACAGAGAACAGCTTTTGAACAATGGACCGAAGCTGCCGCTTTTCTGTGAGAAGGACAATGAAACCGTATTCCGGAACATGGCGCGGCAGATGGTGGATGAGATCTGCGCAAACAACAAAAAAGGGCAGAAAACAGTAATGATCTGCCCGGTGGGCCCGGTTGGACAGTATCCTTACTTTGTGGAGATGGTAAATGAGCAGAAGATCAGTCTGAAAAATGTATGGTTTATCAATATGGATGAATATCTGGATGATGACAGAAAATGGGTTCCTAAAGAACATCCGCTTAGTTTCAGGGGATTTATGGACCGCAGCGTTTATACAAAGATCAGCCCGGAGCTTGTAATGCCGGAAGAGCAGAGAGTCTTTCCCGATCCGGATGATCTGGAACGCATTCCCCGGCTGATCGAAGAACTGGGAGGCGTGGACATTGCTTTCGGAGGGATTGGCATCAATGGTCATGTGGCGTTTAATGAAGCAGATCCTTCCCTGACGCCGGAGGAGTTTTGTGCACAAAAGACGCGGGTGCTTGCGATCACGCCTGAAACGAGAACGGCCAACGCAATCGGAGATTTAAGCGGGGCGCTTGAAGATATGCCCCGGTACTGCGTTACGATCGGGATATATGAAATATTCCGGGCAAGAAAGATCCGGCTTGGATGCTTCCGGAACTGGCACAGAGCAGTTGTGAGGCGGGCCGCCTATGGAGAGGAATGTGCGGATTTTCCGGTTACACTTTTGCGGAAGCACCACGATATTACACTGTCATTTACGGAATATGTTGCCAGAACACAAGATTAGAAAGGGGATAGACAAATGCCTTTAGTACCATTAAGACCAGTCCTTGAATCGGCCGCAAAGAACGGCTTTGCACAGGGTGCATTCAATGTCAATGCAGTTGCCCAGGCAAAGGCGGTCATTGAGATCCACGAGACCTTCCGCTCCGCCGCAATCCTTCAGGGAGCAGACCTTGCCAACGGGTTCATGGGCGGGAGAATTGACTTTATGAATGCTTCTTTGGAGGATAAAATCGCAGGGGCGAAAAACATTGCCGATGCGGTAAAGAAATACGGAGAATCTTCCGAAATACCTATTGTACTGCACCTTGACCATGGGAAGGATTTGGATTCCTGTAAAGCTGCCATCCAGGGGGGATACACCTCGGTCATGATCGACGGGTCGGCGCTGCCCTTTGAAGAAAATATGGAACTGACAAGAGAGGTTGTCAAATACGCCCATGAAAGAGGCGTCAGCGTGGAAGGGGAACTGGGCGTTCTTGCCGGAGTGGAGGATCATGTGTTTTCCCAGGCTTCTACTTATACGAATCCTCTAAGCGCTGTGGAATTTATTAAAAAAACAGGGGTGGACGCTCTTGCAATCTCTTATGGGACAATGCATGGGGCATCCAAAGGAAAAGACGTAAGGCTCAGAAAAGAAATTCCAACAGCCATCAGTGAGTGTCTGGCATATGAGGGCATCTTCTGCGCTCTTGTGTCCCATGGCTCCTCCACAGTGCCCAGATACATCGTAGATGAGATAAACGCGTTGGGCGGGCAGCTTTCAGATACGGCGGGCATCTCCGCGGATGAGCTGAGGGCCGCCATTCCGTGTGGGATACGGAAGATCAACGTGGACACGGACATCCGGCTGGCAGTGACAAGGAACATGAAAGAGTTCTTCAATAAGTACCCGGAAAAGAGGACCAGCGGGACCATCAGAGAGATATACGGACTGCTGGAGGCAAAGAAAGAACAGTTTGACCCGAGAGCATTTCTTGCGCCCATCATGCCGGCTGTCATGTACGGCGAAACAGATGATGAGGATATAAAAGCCATTCTCAAGTGCGTTGAAAAAGGCGTGAAAGAGGCGGTGGGAACTCTGATCGTACAGTTCGGCTCCTACGGAAAAGCGCCGCTCTGCGAACAGATCAGTCTGGATGAAATGGCGCAGCGCTACAGAGAGATGGACTGATAAGACGAAATGAGAAACGGCATATCAGACAGATGTGACAGGAGGTGTGAAACATGCTGCTATTAAAAAACGCACAGACTTACCAGGAACACAGATTTTCCAAAAAGGACATCCTGATAAAGGATGGAAAGATCGAAGCAGTGACCGCGTGCGGGGTGCAGGACACTCAGGGCTGCAATGAGGTCATAGACTGCGAGGGAAAAAAGGCGGTCCCCGGCTTTATTGATATCCATACCCACGGAGGCGCGGGCGTAGATGTAAACGGAGCTACGGCCGAGGGGTATGAGAATATCAGCCGCTTCTTTGCATCCCAGGGAACCACTTCCTTTCTCATATCCATCCTGACAGATACACCGGAGCAGACTCTGTGGTGCATCCGGGAGTATAAGAAGTGGAAAAAGATGGAGCATAAAGGAGCGAAGATCGCGGGCATCCATCTGGAGGGCCCTTTCCTGGCATCCGCGTACAAGGGCGCCATGCCGGAACATCTGCTGAAAAAATCACCGGACATCGAGCTGCTCAGGAGCTATCAGGAGGCGGCTGGAGGAGAGATACGGTATATAACGGTTGCTCCGGAGCTGGCAGGGATGCCGGAGTTTATCCCGGAGCTAAAAAGGCTTGGGATGCAGGTGGCGATCGGACATTCCGGCGCGGACTATGAGACAGCGGTGCGGGCCATCGAAAACGGAGCCCACGCGGGTACCCATGTGGGAAATGCCATGAAACTGATGCATCAGCATTTTCCCGCCATATTCGGAGCCCTCCTGGAGTCAGACAAGGCATACTGCGAGGTGATATGCGACGGACGGCACCTTCATCCGGGAACGGTCCGCATCATCCTGAAAGCCAAGGGGACAGAGCGGGTCGTTGCGGTCACAGATTCCATCATGGCGGCAGGGCTGCCCGACGGAGAGTATAAGCTGGGGGTAAATGATGTGGTCGTTGAGGACGGCGATGCCAAACTGAAAAGCGATGGGACCCGGGCGGGGAGCACGCTCACGACTATCCAGGCCTACCGGAACCTGCTCAGGTTCACAGGCAGAACCGAGGAAGAGATCCTGCCCCTCCTCACAGAAAACCCGGCTGCGCTTATTGGTCTGGATGATGAGATCGGCAGCATCGAGAAGGGGAAATCAGCAGATATCCTTCTTCTGGATGAGCAGAACAATATCGACAGAGTGATCATAGCGGGAAAGTGAAATCTGAGGAAATTTTCGTTGTAAATTAGATCATAATATGATACGATTCTAGTGTGGTTAGAGTTTCTTGGAAATGGGTGCTTATTCGTACATGGACAGGAAACTCTTTTTGTTTTAGCCAAAAGGCCTACGGATGCTTCCGGAAACACCGGCATCTGCCTTGTATTAGGCCACTTATAAATGATTTTCTACGCAAAATGGCAAAATTTCGATATCAGTAAATCAAGATGTAAGTGCAGG
>CALWDM010000017.1 GCA_944376695.1 uncultured Mediterraneibacter sp.
ACTCTGCTTTTCCCTTCTCCATCGTAATCTTCAGTCGTATTCACTTTTTATTCAAGAGTTTCCGAGACCACTCTGTAGAATAGAGGTCAGCCACCCTGTAACACGGTTGTTCCTGTCCATATACTACCACAGACATAGGCAGCGGACAATTATTATTTTCGCTTCTTCTTTTCCAAATATTTGTTCGTCTCCTCTGCATTTATTATGAAGGAACAAGTGTTTGTTGGTATTCTTTATCATAACACACTGCCGGAAATCATTCCATCCCCGCACTCTGTGATAAATCTGTTAATTTTCCCTCAGATTTAGCCTGGCTTTAGCCGTCTGTGCTATAGTGATATGGTATAAATTTATCATATCAGGAGAGAAAACTATGCGTTTACTTTTAGCGGAAGACGATCCAAGACTATTAAAATCACTGACCCACATCTTTGAGGCAAACCGGTTTGTAACGGACGGCGTCAGCAACGGGGAGGATGCATGGAAACTCAATATGTATCCTAGATAATGTAATTATTCACTTTATCATTGTGATTGATGATAGCTGCGCTAACAAATAAACATCTTTGTTTGAATTTTTAACTTCAAGGCGCTCAAGGACAGCTTTCTCAGTCTCTGGGCTCCAGTATATTTTCAACCTATTCTTTGCGCGGGTGATTGCTGTATAAAAAATGTTATGCGTGATACGTTCTTCTACTTCGTTTGTGATAACGATTTTTACTGAGTTATATTCTAAACCTTGGGCTTTGTGGATAGACACGGCATACGCAACTTGAAATGGCACAACCGTGGAGTTGTTATCGTCATCATCTTCATCGGTACTTCGAAATTTATTAACGCTGAATGAGATAACGGAATTTCCTGCATCAGACTCTCCAATAAGTTCAAAGTCGTAGTCCCACGCATCTATCTCATTTATGGATTCCTCAAGCTCAATATCAAACCAAATTTGATGCTCTTCTGGATGAATCCCAACAATGCGCCCCTTTGTGTTGTTATGAATCAATGGGGAAAAGGTATTTAACTCATTAAACAGAACTGGATCACCAATCTTATATGTGTTGATTCCCCATACAATTCTCTCATTTGGATTACTGTTCTGCAAAAAGCGATTGATATTGTTAATTCCATAGAGTCCGTCATAATTCAAGCAGAGAATAATTTCGTCATCAGTACTATGTTCAAAAATAGACTCATCAAGTCTTGCAACATAACCGTTTTTCACTAATGGTTCTAAAATTGCATCATCGAGTCTACGTACGCGATCCCAAACGGTTAATAAATCTTGATTAGTGGTTCTGTACCGATAGGTTAATTCAAACACAGAAGTTGCAGGTACAAACTTTTGTGCGATGCTAAACCAATTGCCAAAGTAAATGGATTCTATCTGATATACATCACCCACTAAGACCAACAGCTTAAAGTTGGCTTTTTCAAGCACCTGTCTCATATCATTGTTGCTTACGGTGCTACACTCATCGATAAACAGTATGTCGCACTCGGTATCGAGATTTCTATTTGATAAAAATTTTGCAATAGTATTATACCCACTGTTCCCAGCAGTTACTTTTCTTCTCATATTATCCACAGCGGGATAAGTATTTGCCAAGAATATCTTATCCTTTTCTCCCCAAAAATTTGCTATATGGTTAATTAGGGTAGATTTACCTGTCCCTGCAGAACCGTATACTATTGCGACATGTGAATTTTCAAACATGTGGCGCAGTGCTTCTTTTTTGTTTTCGTCATCAATACTGTATGACTCTCGAGAAAGCCATGAATCAACAGACGCAGTATATTGAGAAACACCAGACGAGGAAAGTTGTTGCAGCTTTTTGATGATTTCAGCGCTATCCTCAGCATATTCTTTGATATAAATATGCCCTTTATATTCTTCTAGCCTACGTCCAGTATGCTTATAGTAAAGGGCAGCGTTATATTTCCGAATCAACTCATCAATATCCTCAAACCCTTCTATTCCGGTTTTTGGAGTAAAAAGCTTTCCTTCTATCTCGGTATTGTTCTTAATATATCGAGCAAATAACTCATGCTCATGACCAGAGACGGGAATTGAGTTAAATAAGTCATATATCCTCGGATTATGTTGGCGAAGAGAAGTACAATAAGGCATATGGTCAAAAGGCATACAGCCATAGTTTAGATAAAGGTTTGATAAACCGTCACACCGCTTATTCCAGTACTGCCATTTGATAATACGATTGTTTATCTTATATAGCAAATAGCGTAACACATTTGAGCCAGCCTTATCACTCAAAATGATTTCTCGGCACTGATCCAGGAGTTTATATATTTTGATTGACTTAGCTTGCGAAGTGACATAACTTTTTATAAAATCATAATAATTCTGATCACTACTTACAAGCTCTGACAAGGGCATTTTAACAGTTGAGAGAAATCGCATCAGTTCCCTATATTCAATCGAGGTAGTGCTATGTTCCACTCGTGGTCCAAAGATTTCAGAGAGGTTATCCCATTCACACGGACGAATAGATACTTCATAATCGTCTATTATTAAAATGGACATATCCTTGTCTAAAATGCGAATTGTATCATTATGAATAGAAAATTTTATAGCATAGTTATCCATAATTTCATGACGAGTAAAGGCAATTATTCGATCAAATTTACTTGTATTAGCTGTTGCTGCAGTAAATGTAATCTCATAATATATCTTTTGATTTATAAAGAAAGGTTTGATTTTTTGAACATAATAGCGATCATTATACGTGACTGCATAGCTAAACCTGCTTGGCGACTCAATTCTCTCTGCAATTTTCGCGTAATAATCGGATAACTCGGTATCAGTATCTAGTGGAAAATCCTCAAGATTTTCTAGTACATCCAGATTGTGCGTCTGTTTAAGATAAAGTTTGATTTTAAGCAGATGCTCATAATATTTGAGTATAAGTCGCTCAGAGCCATCTTTGTCTATCGTGTAGTGTGACACAGACTTCTGGAGTAATTTGTGAAATCTATATAAAAAACGTAAATGCCCATGACGCTGCATATCTTTTAGGGCGGCAACATTGACATCGTAATCATTAGGATTAACATCCGCGCCATTAGAAAATACCTTAATCGCCACATATTCCACAAAATTCCGAATATGCCCCAAAATATTTTGGCTCAGAAGTCCACGTTCGGTTGAACCGAATCGTGCAATGTTATCACAAATCACTTCACTTGTATCCAGAATAGCCTTATCAATTCTTAACAATATCACCATCTCCCTTTGTTTCGAAAATCTCAATTATATCCAATACCATTTTACATCTTTCTACTCAAATCGTAAATCCGTCAAATTTCGAGTAACATTATTTTGAACAAAAACCTTTGATTAGACTAAAAGCAAAAAGAACCGGCGAGTCATTTCACTATGAAACAACTCGCCGATTTCCTTTTAGCAACTCTGTTTGTCAGTCGTTAAGTTAGTTTTTCTGATTCAATCTCTCATTACTACAGTATTACCAAACTTAAGTATCCTTTAATCAGGCTTAATGAGGCTCTCAGTTTCTTCATCAAATTCCAACTCATACAAACAAGAGATTTTTCCCTATACGTTAGTACATCAATTTAACCCCTCTGATTACTAAAAGAATTGCCCATTTTTTATCAATAAATTTTACCAAATAATATGGTTTTTCATTGCTTATCATTTTACTCCAATCAGCATCATGCTTATTATACTCAATAAAACTATTGTTGAATATTAGCGAAACATCAGTCAGTGTCATACTGATTCTTAGATGATTGTTGTATATCCGCTTCCTTCACCGTCCCGTCTTCATCATACGTCACAAGAAAAACCCTTTTCTCATCCAGCACCCACACTTCCTGTTCTGAACTGACCTTCTCATCAGGCCTATCCCACACTGTAACAAGCTGAACTCTTTTATAACCTTCCAGTTCCTGCAGATCTTCCGCCTGCAGGGATTCCAGATGTATTGAACCCTGTTCCCATTTTGTAACAAAACTTCCCTTTAACTGATCTGCCACCTCACATGGCTTCCCTCTTCGTCCTTTCTCACGATAAGCTGATCCTCGATCTCCTGCTTCAGCTCTGTCACATGGGAGATGATCCCGATCAGCCTGGAGCCGCCCGCCATCTCCTGGAGCACCCGGACCGCCTTATCCCGGGAGTGCTCGTCCAGCGAGCCGAAGCCTTCGTCTATGAACATCATGTCCAGATTGACCGACGCCGCGCTCTCCTGGATCTGATCCGCCATGCCGAGCGCCAGGCACAGAGCCGCCATAAAGGACTCCCCGCCGGAGAGGGTGCGCACTTCCCGCTCCTTCCCGGTCACCGTAGAGTAGACCATCAGGTCAAGCCCCCGGTTCTTTCCTTTTCCCGCCTTGTCAATGTCAAACATCCGCAGTTCAAACTGCCCTGCCGACATTTCGTCAAAACGGCGGTTCGCCGCATAGAGTATCCGCTCCAGATAACAGCGCTGCACATAAGTCTCGATGTCCATGCGGCTTCCGGTCACATTTCCGGAGAGCAGGTTGTACAGCTCGTCCAGCCTCCCGTGCTCTTCCATGATCTTCCCCCGCTCTTCCATGACCGGTTTCAGCGACTCATACACCGCGGCATCTGTTTTGTAATAGCTTCTGACTTCTTCCAGACGTGTCCGCGCGTCCTTCATCTCGTTCTCCGCCGCGTCCGCCGCCTGTTTCAAGTCCTCCGGCACAGGGCACTCCTGTCCTTCGGCCGCGGCTTTTGCGGCATCCCGTCTGCTCACGGTAGCTGTTTTCCGCTTCTGCCATGCATCCGCCTGTCCCTGCAATGTCTCCGCGTCACTTCGGGTATAGCTTTCCGTCAGTTCCTTCCACTCTGCCTCGGAAAGATCCTTTTCTTCCATGACCGCTTCGTAGCTGTCTTTTCTCTGGCCGCACTCTTTCTCCTGGACGGGAAGTTCTGACCGGTACCGGCTGATCAGCGCCTCCGCCTTCGTTCTGGCAGACTCCGCCCTCTGAGCTTTTTCTTCCGCGGCTCCCGAATCTGATTCTGCCTTCTTCCGTCTCTCTTCTGCACCGGCAAGCTCTGCCCGTGCCTCTGCCTCGCTCAGGTAATCCCGTGAGGATTCCAGATGCTTAAGCTCCGCCTGCTTTGCGGCAAATGCAGTCTTCGCGTCCACCGCTTTCCGGGATGCCTCCTCTGCCGCTGTTTTCTGAGCCGCCTTTTTCTCCCCGATCCCGAGCAGATATCCCCGGAGCTCTTTCAGAGTCTTCAGCTCTTCTTCCAGCTGGCCGCCTTCCCTGTCAAGAGACTTCTTCCATACGCCCAGCAAATCTTCCGCCTGTCCCAGCGTCTTCGCTTCTCCGAACGCCTGGAGTTCCTCGTTTGCCGGAAGAGTTTCGCTTAGCTTTTGGCGCAGCCTGAGCAGCTCTTCCCAGAGGCTCTTCTCCTTTTCTTCCAGAAGGGCTGTCGCTGCCTGTGCGGCTGACGCCGCCTTCTCCTGCCTCTTTCTTAAACGCCCCACTTCCCGCTCCCCCGTCTCCAGCGCTTCCCGGCTGAGATCCCTGTGTTCCTCTTTGATCTCACAGGGACGGGGATGATCCAGAGAGCCGCAGACAGGACAAGGTTCTCCCGGGCGGAGCTGTTCTCTGGCAATCATCCCTGCCTGTTCATTGAGGAAGATCCGCCTCGCTGTCTCATATTCCTGATTCTTCGTCTCATAGATGCTGCTTGCCCCGGCAAAATCCTGTCTTGCCCGGTCCGCTGCATTCCTCTGCGCCTGCACCTCTCTGGCGGAACTTTTCGCCGCTTCGATATCCTTCCGCAGCTCTTCCGCCTTTGCACATTCCGCCTGCCAGCGTTCCTGCCGGATCTCTGCCTGAGCGAGGGATTCCGTCTGACTTCTCCACTGACGCTCGTTTTCCTCAAGAGTCTGCATCTTTTTCTGAGCGTCCTCCGCTTCCCGCTCTGCGCGGCGGAATGCTTCCCACGCAAGGGAAACCTCTTTTTCTGCCTGCCGGAGTCTGCTGAAAATATCCAGAGACTTCTGCACTCTCTCGGATACCTGCGTGAACTTCCGGATCTCCAGTGCAAGCTGTTCTTTCGCCCACTCTGTCTCTCCCTGCGCTGCCCGGCATGTCTCTGTAAGGGACGGAAGCGCCGCCTCCTGCTCTGCTAAGTGTTTCCCCGTATTCTCCAAAGTCCGGGCTGCATCCAGATACCGTTCATATACAGCGCGGATCTCATACGCCCTGCTGATCTTCCGTGCTTTTTCTTCTGCTGTCCGAATCCCGGCTTCTTCCGCCGCGCACCGGACGAGTTCCTGCTCCGCTTCTTCCAGCTCTTCGAACCGCTTTAAAAGCTGTATCCCTGCGATATGGGCGTCTCTCTTTTCCAGATAGTTTCGTTCCGCCCCATCGTATTCCTTCTGCGCCTGGCCGCAGCGTTCTTCTAACACGCCGCAGAGGCGTTCCAGTCCGTCCAGCAGCCGTTCCATATCCGCTGCGGAAAGCCGGTCCGAGGAAACGATACGCCTCTTCAATGCCTTAAGCTCTTCCGCCTGCTCATCGTCTTCCGGTACATCAATGTGCGACACCTCAGTCTGGCACACCGTGCGGATCTGTCCCATCTCCTGCTGTTTTTCCCTTCTCCGCTTTCCCAGCTCCTCCACGATCTTTGCGTACAGCTCTGTGTGGAAGAGCTTGCGGAAGATGAGCTTTTTGTCGTCGGATTTCGCCCGCAGAAGCTCCATGAACTCCCCCTGCGCGATCATGGCGACCTGCATGAACTGGCTCTTCGTCACCCCCACGATCTCTTCCAGCTTCCTGTCCGTCTCTTTCTGCGGGTACTCTGTCCCGTCCGGCATGGTGAGCGACACGCTCTCGCTCTCTTCCTTTACCCCGGTCCCGCGCTTCAGAGGCCGGACATGCCTGGGCACCCGGCGGACCGTGTACTTTTCCCTGTACTTTTCCGCATATGCTTCCGCGTTTATTCCCAGGTCTTCTCCTCTGCCGCCTCCCGATCCCTCTGCGAATACCAGCTCCACGAACGGCTCTGTACCGGCGTCCACATACTGGCTCTGGAGCTCTGTCCCGTTCTTCTTGTTCATCCCGGAGCTTGCCTCTCCGTAGAGGGCGAATACAATGGCGTCAAATATGGTCGTCTTTCCCGCCCCCGTGTCCCCGGTGATCAGGAAAAGGTTCTGGTTCGTCTGTTCAAAATCAATGACCGTCCGCTTCCCGTAGGAGCCGAACGCCTGCATAGTCAGTCTGAGCGGCCTCATTCCTGTATCACCTCCTGTACCGTGTTGATCACATCCCGAAGGAGCGCTTTTTCCTCCTCGTCCGGCTCATTTAAAAAGGCACAGCACAATTCAAAAGGATCCAGCTCCTCCTGAACCGCGTACGTCCTCCCATAGTCTGCCCTGCGCATCGTCTCCCTGCGGATCTCAAGAAGGTTCGGGAACGCGCTGCGTATCCGATCCTGCATGTCCAGCACATCCAGGTCCGCCTTGTCTGTCAGGATCACGGTTGCATAATCCCCGCACGCCTGTCCCAGCACTTCCTCAAGCTCTCCCCGGATCACGCGCACCTGACGGAGCGGTTCCAGGGGAAGGACTGTTGTCCGCCTGTCTCCCTTTTCTCCCAGTTCCACCATAACGATCCCCTTCTGCTGTCCCGCCTCGCTGACAGAGCATGCAAGGGGCGTGCCGCAGTAGCGGATGAACTCACTGCCCGCTTTCATCGGCTTATGGATGTGTCCCAGCGCCGCATAGTCAAACTTCTCCAGGATCTCCGCATTTACCTGATCGATATTTCCCACAGTCCGTATCTCCGAGTCCATGCGCTCCACATCCTCCGCATGTGTCCCCGCAGGAAGATAGAACTGATGGCTGACGATCACATTCCGCTGGGACAGGTCGATCTCCTCGCGCCCGATCAGGCGGCGCAGCGTCTCGTCATAGGACAGATTGTTTCCGTTCTCATCCACTCCGGTGAGCTGTTTTACCATGGACGGCCGGACAAAGGGCAGCAGATAAAAGTTTACCGGACCGCACTCATCTTCCAGTGTCACCTTCTCGATCCGCTCTCCTTCCACCCGCGGCGGCTGGCCGATCATGTACACGTTCTGCCGCGAGAGCACGCTTCGGAAGCAGTTGATTCTTGGGCCGCTGTCATGGTTTCCGGCGATCATCATCACCGCGGCGTCCGGCAGGGCGGCATTGAGCCCTGCGATAAAACGGTCAAATAGCTCTACCGCCTCCGCAGACGGTACCGCCTTGTCGTAGATATCTCCCGCTATGACCACTGCCTGCGGCTGTTCCCGGACCGCGAGATCCGTGATCTGCCGTAAAATGTATTCCTGATCTTCCCGAAGATCCCGGTTAAAGAGCTTCAGGCCGATGTGCAGGTCTGAAAGATGAAAAAACTTCATCTGGATGTCCTCCTATCCGTTTCATTAATCCCACCAGATATTTCTGTCCTTTCTCCGTATAAAGGAACACTTCATAAGGATTCCCATTCGAACTGATCCTCTCTTCCGCCCGGATCCCGGCTTCGCGCCCCTTCTCTGTCAGGAAGTTCCTTGTGTAGCCATTCTGGAATCTCTGCTCCAGACAGCCCTCTTCCAGCAGGCTCTCTGTAAGCTGTCTGATCGTCAGCCGTTTCATCAGCTTCTCGTCTCTTAATTCATTGATCTGTGCGACGAAATCACTAATCGTGGTCTCCGGGACATACCGGATCCCGGCAAGAATCTCTTCTGTGAGACAGAACGGTGACTTTCTCCCTTTTATTTTCTTTTCTGTCAGAGGCGTCTCCCCGCTTCCGTTCACACTGTCCTCGTTCTCGATGCCGTTGTCGCTCTCACGAGCCGGTCCCCATGTTTCTCTGTCTCCACCGGTAACGGAACGGATCTTTTCCAGGAAGAGTCCGCCGTACTGTTCCAGCTTCTTGGCCCCCATCCCATGAACATACAGCATTTCTCCTTCGTTCAGGGGCAGTTTGACACACATATCCCGCAGAGTCTTATCCGACGCCACCACATATGGAGGTACGGACCGCTCTCTTGCCAGTTCCATACGGAACCTGCGCAGCTCTTCAAAGAGCTCTCTTCCCTTCTCCGTCAGTTCTTCTGCCCGGACAGAACGCTTTCCTGCTCCGCTCAGCCCCGGACCTTTTTTCTCTTCTTCTTTTTTATAGCGGATGATAAAAGGAGTACCCCCGCCCAGAAGCTGCCCGGATTTCTCCGTCAGCTTCAAAAGGGAATATTTATCCTGTGTCTGCCGCAGATACCCCTGCTCCAGCATGGCGCGTATCACTTCTTTTATCATCGTCTGCCCCAGTTTATTCTGCTTTCCGTAGACCGGGCTCTGATCCATCCGGTAATTCCGGATCTTCGCAGTATTCTCCCCAAGCAGCGTCCCCGCGATCACATTCATGCCGAAACGCTGTCCGCAGGATTGGACGCACCGGACCACATCCGCCGCTGCCTCCGAAGCATCCATCTCATCGAATTCTTCCAGGCAGTTGGAGCAGTTTCCGCATGTCTCTCCCGCATTCTCCCCGAAGTAGTTCAGTATGTATGCCCTGAGGCATTTTGCAGTCGTACAGTAGCCTTCCATCTTCCGCAGGCGCTCCATGTCCTGAGCCTGGATCATCCGCAGTTCTTCCGCTGTGTATTCCCTGTAATCCTCCTTGCTCTCCAGGAGCATACGGTTGATCACCGTATCCTGGGGCGAATAATACAGGATACATTCCGCGGGCTCGCCGTCGCGCCCTGCCCTGCCTGCTTCCTGATAGTAATTCTCCATACTCTGTGGCATGTTGTAATGAAGGACGTACCGCACATTTGACTTGTCAATCCCCATTCCGAACGCATTCGTAGCGATCATCACCTTTACCCGGTCATAGATAAAATCCTCCTGGCTGGTCCGCCGTGCCTCCGCGCCCATTCCCGCATGGTATCTTCCCACGGAAAATCCTGCATTTTCCAGATCAACGTACAGCTCGTCCACACCTTTCCTTGTGGCACAGTAGACGATCCCGCTGTCTTCCCTGTGGTTTTCCAGATATGCCCGGATCCGCTCTTTCTTATCCTTTGCCTTCTGCACTTCGAAGCAGAGATTCTCCCGGTCAAAGCCAGCCACCGTCTCATACGGATGCTCAAGCTGCAGTGAGGAAAGGATATCCTCCCGCACCCGCTCAGTAGCTGTGGCTGTAAAAGCAGAGACAACCGGCCGCAGGGGAAGCTGGCGGATGAAGGAAAGGATCCTCACATAGCTCGGCCGGAAATCCTGCCCCCACTGGGAGATGCAGTGGGCTTCATCCACTGTGACCATAGAAATCTGCGCATGGCAGGCAAAATCAAGAAACCGGGGCGTCTCCAGCCGCTCCGGCGCTGCGTAGATGATCTTATACCTTCCCGCCTTCGCCAGTTCCAGCGCTTTTGCAGTCTGGTTTTCTGTCAGGGAACTGTTGATGTAAGCCGCATGGATCCCTGCTTCATTCAGCGCCTTGACCTGGTCCACCATAAGGGAGATCAGCGGCGATACGACCAAAGTGATCCCGGGCATCAGAAGGGCGGGAAGCTGATAGCACAGAGACTTTCCCGCGCCGGTAGGCATCACGGCAAGCACATCCTCCCCTGTAAGGATATGGTCAATGATCTCTTCCTGTCCCGGGCGGAAGGAATCATAGCCGAAATAAGTTTTCAAAGTCTGCTTTTTCATTTTCTCACTCCAGATTTGCCATAAATAATTCGTAAAAGTCATCTTCCCCGGCGATTATATGGGAGTTCTCCCCGCCGTCGGTGATCCGCTTCACCGCCGCTTAAAACTTTTCAGTCTGATCTCTTCCGGCCAGGGCCGAAAATATACGCCACTCCTGCCAGCGGCATCGTCACCATCAGCACCGGATAAAACCACTCGATATCCAGCCCTCCGTACAGCATCCCGCCGATCACTGGCCCCAGCGTCATCCCGAGGTCAAGGCCGATATAATAGGTACTGTTGGCCAGCCCACGCTTCTCCTTCCCCGCAAGCAGGATCGCCGTGGACTGACAGACAGAACTCATGATCCCGTACCCGCCTGCAAGGAAGCACGAGGCAAGAAGCATGACCGCATTATTTTTCATTATGCTCAGGAACAGAATCGCCAGCAGTTCACTCAGCGCGCCCGCGATCAGGAAAACATGAAAAGGCAGCTTGTCAAACAGATTGCGCAGCGACAGACGAAGCGCGATCAGCACGACTGCATATGCCGGAAAAAACAGGCTCACCGAGATCTTCAGTCCCCTGACCTCCGCGTAAGTCACAAGAAATGACTGGGTCGCGCAGTACGGGATCGCGAACAGCATGATGATCATGGCGATCGGGAGCACCCTGACATCGATCAGCCCAAGTCTCCTTTTCGCTATTTCTCCGGCAGTTCCTGCACCCGCAAATCCCGCGCCGGCAGATTCCGCATTGTTTTTTTCCGCGTCAGTTCTTCCTGTGCCGCTCCTTTCTGAGATTCCACTCTCCGGCTTCCCCTTATCGCCCACAAACTGGATCACCGCAATGACCGCTGCTGAAAATACAAGGGCGATCACAAAGGATGCCCGGTAACCGAATGCCTGATAAGCGCTCACTCCGATCGCCGGCGCGACCGCCATGGCAAGGGCGTTCATGGTCCCGTAGAATCCCATCCCGGAACCGATCTTCTCTTTTGGCAGCATATTGGACATCCAGGTTGCCATACACACTGAACAGCAGGCAAATCCGAATCCGTTAATGATTCTGGCAATAACAACGACAGCTTCATTTGGCGCGAAAATGTAACCCACACACGCCAGCGTCATAAATACAGCTCCTGCAAAAGAGAGCTTATACTTACTGACCCGGTCCGCCAGATTCCCCGCGATCGGACGGCAGAATAAGGACACAAGATTCATCAGTCCCCCGACCAGCCCCATCAGAGCGGCCGAGGCGCCAATGCTCTCCGTAAATCCCGTGATCAGCGGCGTCACCAGCATGGAACTCGCCATATAGAAAAAACTGGCAGCCAGCACGAGGATGATGTCTTTGGAATAAATTTTCTGTCTCATAGATACTCTCTCTTCCTTTCGCCCTGCTCTTTTCCCAGTTGAACAATGCTTTTTGAGTCCTGCCATTATCCGGTCTTACTCTTCTGTATTTCTTCCACGGAGCTTCAGATAATAAAATCTCATCTTCTCCACCAGAACAGTCAGATACCGCAGTACCGGCTCTGTGGCGATGGCAAACACAACGAACAGCATCACACATTCCATAGTCATGCCCGTGATGGCGAACAGATCTTTCAGGAAGATGCTGCAGAACAGAAGTCCCGCGATGCATCCGGCCAGGATCCCCACACGGATCTTATTCATCGGAGCGCTGATCTTATACAGGATCATAAATCCCACGATCGACAGCAGCATGGTCGCCGCGGTGGAGATGTCCGTTGAGTCCACGCCGAAAGTGCGCCCGAAGACGACCAGGGCGCCCACTGCCAGCGCGTCTGTCACCGCTGCCGGGAGCGCTTTCAGGAATACATTCGTAAGGAAATGTCCTTTAATGATATTCTTATTCGGCTCCAGAGCCAGGAAAAACGCCGGGACTCCGATCGTGAACATGCTGATCAGCGAGATCTGCGACGGCTCCAGCGGGTAGGTAAACATAAATACCAGAGAGATCAGGCTTAACAGGAAGGAAAAGATATTCTTCACGAGGAACAGGCTTGCCGAGCGCTGGATATTGTTGACCACCCTTCTCCCTTCCAGTACGACCTGGGGCATACAGGAGAAGTCAGACTCCAGCAGCACAAGCTGGGACGCCTGGGCTGCCGCCTCGCTCCCTGAAGCCATGGCGATACTGCAGTCCGCGTCTTTGAGCGCCAGCACGTCGTTGACGCCGTCCCCGGTCATTGCCACTGTATGTCCGGCGTCCTTGAGGATGCGCACGAATTTTCTCTTCTGGTTCGGCGTAACGCGCCCGAACACAGTGTTTTTCAATACAGCCTCCCGTAGTTCTTCCTCCGTCTCCAGCTCAGAGGCGTCCACATATTTGTCTGCATTTTCTATTCCGGCCTGCTTCGCTACATTTGACACAGTCACCGGGTTATCCCCTGAGATAACTTTCACTTCCACTCCCTGCTCCGCAAAGTATTCGAAAGTCTCCTGTGCAGCCTCGCGGATCGGGTTTGCCAGCATCACAAATCCCAGCGGCACAATAGCATGGTCCAGCGGTTTCCCGTCGATCTCTCCGTCATAAGTCCCGAACGCCAGGACGCGGGCCCCTGTGGACGCATGTTTCGTGATCTCTTCCGCATACTCCCCGTACTTCTCTTTCAGCACGAACTCCGGCGCTCCCAGCACATAGGCCCCATCCGAAAATGTCACGCTGCTGTATTTTGTGGCAGAAGAAAATCCGGTCTTCGAGAGCGCCGTCCTCCCTGAGTCTTCTGTGAAATACTCTTTCACCGCTGCCATGGTGATATTATCCTTTGTCATGGCAGCCGCAAAATCTCCGATCAGTACCCGCAGCGGCTCCATCTTTTCTTCATCATACTCATCCGTCTCAGACACTGCCTGGACCTTCATCATATTCTCCGTGATCGTCCCGGTCTTGTCCACGCAGAGCACATCCACGCGGGCCAGGGTTTCGATGCACTTCATATCATGCAGGAGGACTTTTTTCTGCGCCAGCCGGACTGCGCTCACCGCGAGGGCAACGCTCGCCAGGAGGTAAAGTCCCTCCGGGATCATGCCGATCACTGCCGCGATCATGGATGTCACGCTGTCCCGGAAGCCGTCGTGCTGGAGAAAGAACGCCTGGGAGAACAGCACAAGCCCGATGGGAATGATCGCCACGCCCACACATTTTACCAGTTTGTCCAGTGAGCGGATCATCTCAGACTGCTCGCCCTCCTGCATTTCCTTCGCCTGGAGCGTCAGCCTGGAGATATAGGAATCTTCTCCCACCTTGTCCAGCCTTGCATGGCACTGTCCGGACACGATAAAGCTCCCGGACATCAGTTTGTCTCCTCTGCGCTTTGTGATCTCGTCCGCCTCTCCCGTGAGCAGGGACTCATTGACCTGCACCTCCCCCGCTGAGACAACGGCGTCTGCGCAGACCTGATTTCCTGCCTGAAAGATCACGATATCATCCAGCACCAGCTCTTCCGCATCGATCACGGACCTCCTCCCGCCCCGCACCACAGCCGTCCGGGGCGCGTTGAGCATTGTCAGCTTGTCGAGCACCTGCTTTGCACGGATCTCCTGTATGATACCGATCATGGTATTGGCAATGATGACCGGCAGGAATGTCAGATCCCGGAAGGAGCCGACCAGGCAGAGCAGCACCGCCAGCACGGCAAAGATCAGGTTAAAATATGTGAATACATTTTCATGGATGATCTCCTTCGTCGTCCTGGAAGGCGGTTCCACCGCGCGGTTGACCCAGCCGTGCAGGCGGTGTTCCTGCACCTGGCGGCTGGTCAGCCCCTCCCGGTAGTCCGGCTCATACCTGGTCGTCGGTATCCGCCTGTCCCTTCTCGTCTCCCTCTCTGCTGTCCTCTTCGTTCTTCCTGCCATTTCTGTCAAAACCCCTTTTTCTTTCTGTATCTCTCAGCCGGTCACGCTTCCGCTCATGTTTCTGATCACATTTCCTGTAACATTTCCAGCCTCATTTCTGCTCACGCTTCTGTCTCCCGGCCGCTCTCTGTGCCGATATACTCCTTCCGGCTTAATATATTCATAAATTCTTCACCGGTAATCGTCTCTTTCTCATAGAGATATTTTGCCAGCTCATGCAGCTTGCCGATATTGTCCTTCAGAAGCTGCTTTGCCTTGTCATAAGAACGTTTCACGGTATCCACCACCATGTCGTCGATCTCCGCCGCAGTCTCCGGGGAACAGCTCAGGCTGCTGTCTCCGCCCAGGTACGGGTTGGACTGTGTCTCCAGAGCCACCATGCCGAACTTGTCGCTCATGCCGTAGCGCGTGATCATCGCGCGGGACAGCTTTGTCGCCTGCTCGATATCATTGGATGCCCCGGTGGTGATGGAGTGGAAGATCAATTCCTCCGCGCAGCGGCCGCCGGTCAGTGTTGCGATTTTATTCTCAAGTTCCTCCTTTGACATCAGGTTTTTCTCATCTTCCTCCACCTGCATGGTATAGCCCAGCGCTCCTGACGTACGCGGAATGATGGTAATTTTTGTCACAGGCGCGGAGTCTGTCTGAAGAGCCGCCACAAGCGCGTGACCGATCTCATGATAGGACACGATCAGTTTCTCTTTATTAGACAGCACGCGGTTCTTCTTCTGATATCCCGCGATAACTGTTTCAATACTCTCTTCTAAATCCGCCTGAGTAACATACTTTCTGTTCTCCCTCACTGCCCTCAGGGCCGCCTCATTTATCATATTGGCCAGCTCCGCTCCGGAAGCGCCGGAAGCCGCCCTTGCAATGGCATTAAAGTCCACATTGTCGCTTAAGCGCACCTTGCGTGCATGAACTTTCAGTATCTCTTCCCTGCCCTTTAAGTCCGGAAGCTCTACCGGGATCCTCCGGTCGAATCTTCCCGGACGCAGAAGCGCCGGATCCAGGCTGTCCGGACGGTTCGTCGCCGCCAGGATGACTACACCCTTGGAGGCGTCAAAGCCGTCCATCTCCGTCAGGAGCTGGTTCAGCGTCTGTTCGCGCTCGTCATTCCCGGAAAATCCCTGTCCGTCTCTTTTCTTTCCGATCGTATCGATCTCATCGATAAAGACGATACACGGCGCTTTCTCGTTCGCCTGCTTAAAGAGATCGCGCACTTTGGATGCACCCATGCCGACAAACATCTCTACGAACTCAGAGCCAGAAATCGAGAAAAACGGCACATGCGCCTCGCCAGCCACTGCCTTTGCCAGCAGAGTCTTACCGGTTCCCGGCGGTCCCACCAGCAGCGCGCCCTTCGGGCACACAGCTCCGATCTCCTGGTATTTCTGCGGGTTGTGAAGGAAATCAACGATCTCCGTCAGGAGCTCTTTCGCCTCATCCTCGCCGGCCACATCGTTAAATGTAATGCCCGTGGTAGACTGCACATAGACTTTTGCATTGCTCTTTCCAAACTGCATAAAGGGATTACCGCCGCTCCCTCCCCCTATTTTTTTCATCATCTGCTTTGCAAGGAGCTGACCCAGTCCCCAGAAGATCAGAAGAGGCACGATCCAGCTTAAAATGAAGCTCAGGATCGGGTTCATCGGCTCCTGTGCTACTCTGCCAAATTTACATCCGGCGTCATCCAGACGGTTGACCAGATCCGGATCGTCAAATGTCGTAGTTTCATAATAGTTTGGGGTTTCTTCCTTATCTGTAAAATAGATGCTGTCCCCGTCCAGCTCTACTGTTGAGACCCTGCGCTCCTCCACCATATTGAGGAACGTTCCGTAGTCCACTTCTTTCACATTTCTTCCCGAGATCGTCGGGACGAGAAGGAAATTGAGCAGAAACAGGACCGCCAGCGCGATCAGATAATAAAAAATCAGCGGCTTTTTCGGTTTCTGTACTTGTTTCATCTGAATCCTCCTTTTTTATTTCCATGCATTCATGTGTAACCGCCCTCATATTTCCCATACATATCAGATCAGCGCCGGCACACGAAAGGAGCAGCGCGCTCCCCCGTCTGCTGGCGCTGTAAAAAATCATTCTTATCTGTTCTTCTTAAACAGCAGGCGGATCCCTTTCATGATCTGGATGATCGGGATATTGACTGCCGCAAGCCCGTATACGATAAAGAGCTGTCCGACCGTAAGCGTCTGTACTTTAAATACATTGTGCAGGCCCGGTATCATGACAACGCCTGTGATCAGCACAATGCCAAGCAGGAACGCTCCGATGAGCCATTTATTGTTGACCATCTTCTTTGTAAATACGACCGGGCGGTCAGACTTACAGTTAAATCCGTGGAACAGCCTTGCAGAACAAAGTGTCGCAAATGCCATCGTCATTCCCAGCAGTTCGTTTTCGCCGTGGTAACCGATCATGAATGCGATCATCGTTGTCACTGCGATGGAGAGCCCTTCTGTACCGATCTTGATCAGGAAATCCTTTGTCAGAATGGACTCATTCATCGGTCTCGGCTTCTCTTTCATCACATCCTTTGATCCGGGCTCCAGTCCCAGGGCGATCGCCGGAAGACTGTCTGTCAGCAGGTTGATAAAGAGCAGGTGCACCGGTGCGAACGGAACCGGCAGCGCCATGATGGACGCGTACAGGACTGCCAGGATCGCGCCGAAGTTGCCGGACAGAAGGAACTGGATAGAGCTCTTGATATTCCGGTAGATATTCCTTCCGTTCTCCACTGCCTTCACGATCGTTGCAAAGTTGTCATCCGTGAGGACCATAGCCGCAGCGTCCTTAGACACCTCGCTTCCCGTGATACCCATGGCGACACCGATATCCGCCTGCTTTAGCGCAGGAGCATCATTAACGCCGTCCCCGGTCATGGATACGATATTGCCTTTTTCCTGCCATGCGCGGACAATACGGATCTTATGCTCCGGCGACACACGCGCATACACAGAAATCCCCTCTACGAAATCTTTCAGTTCTTCGTCTGACATCTTGTCGATCTCAGCACCTTCGCATGCCTCGGACTCGTCTTCCAGGATGCCGATCCTCTTTGCAATTGCAGCGGCAGTCACTTTGTGATCACCGGTGATCATAATCGGGCGGATCCCTGCGCTCTTACATTCTGCAACCGCCGCCTTTGATTCTTCCCTCGGCGGATCCATCATCGCGATCAGTCCGAGGAATGTCAGGTCATACTCATCTTCAAGGGTCAGCTCCAGTTCATCTGATACTACCTTGTATGCAAATGCCAGGACGCGGAGTCCCTGCCTTGAGAATGCCTGGTTCTGGTCCTCGATATTCTTTCTGTCCTGCGCGGTCACCGGACGGACCTCCGATCCGATCTGGATCTTGTCCATCCTGTCTAAAAGGACGTCCACAGCGCCCTTCACGATCATTGTCGGCACACCTTCCATCGTGTGCTTTGTAGACATCAGTTTGCGGTCGCTGTCGAACGGGTTCTCGCTCTCACGGGGATATTTTGCCCTCACAGCTTCCGGGTCAAGCCCAAGACGGCTTCCCAGATTGATCAGCGCTGTCTCTGTCGGATCGCCGATCTCCACGCCGTCTGTGATCTTGGAATCGTTGCAGAGCATACTTCCGATGAGCAGCCTGCTCTGGGACGGGTCATTCAGATCGATGCCGTCTGCCTTGATGCAGTCCTCATCCACATAGTAGTCCTCCACTGTCATCTTGTTCTGCGTCAGCGTTCCCGTCTTATCCGAGCAGATGACAGACACGCTCCCCAGACCTTCCACTGCCTGGAGCTTTCTCATGATGGCATGCTCCCTCGCCATCTTCTGTGTGCCAAAGGAAAGGACGATCGTAACGATAGAACTCAGCGCCTCCGGGATTGCCGCAACCGCCAGAGCCACCGCAAAGAGGAATGCGTCTCCGATATTATCGCCTCTGAAAATGCTCACTCCGAAAAGGAGCGCACAGAACACCAGGATCAGGATCGACAGCTTCTGACCGAACTGGTCTAAGTTGACCTGGAGGGGCGTTCTCTTCTCTGATGTGGTCTTTAAAAGGCTTGCGATCTTACCCACCTCAGTGTCCATTCCGATGCCTGTCACAACAAAAGAACCTCTTCCGTACGTTACAAAGCTGCCCGAATAGACCATGTTCAGCCTGTCTCCCAGCGGGACCTCATCCGCCTGGATCGCGTCGATATTCTTCTCCACGCCGAGGCTCTCCCCTGTCAGTGCGCTCTCATCCACCTTCAGGCTGGCGCACTCGACCAGGCGTCCGTCTGCCGGGATATAGTCTCCGGCATCCAGCATAACGAGATCTCCCACCGTCACTTCTGAAGACGGGATCTGTACAACATTTCCATTCCTTAATACTTTTGCCTCCGGGCCGGAGAGCTTCTTCAGGCTCGCAAGAGACTGCTCTGCCTTCACGGTCTGCACGGTTCCAAGAACCGCGTTCATCGTGATCACGATCAGGATAACCGCCGCGCTTTCGATATCTCCCATAAAGCCGGACGCAATCGCCGCAATAATAAGGATAATCACAAGGAAATCCTTATACTGCTCCAGGAAAATCTGAAGGATCGTCTTCTTCTTCCCTTCCACCAGCTCATTCGGGCCGTACTTTTCCTGGTTCGCCCTTACCTGTTCCTCTGTGAGCGGCTCTGTCGATCCATTGACCGATTTAAGCGCTTCCTCACTGGTCATTTGAAAATAGTGTTTCATGTAATCCTCCTCTTCATCCGATGTGAAATAAAAATGAGACTCCTATTGCACACCGTTGTTATGTAATGCAATAAAAGTCTCACCGTTTAATCGCGATACGGATGAAATGCTCATCGTACTGACGTCATCGCAAACGCTTGAATCAAGCGCCAGTTACTCCCTTTTACCAAACAATAATATAATGGAAATTTGAGGCACTGTCAATGCTTTTTACGCTTTTTTCACAATTCAAAAGCAGGATATCCTTACGGATATCCTGCTCAAAGTGCACTTATTAATTATATTTACGTTTTCTAGCAGCTTCAGATTTTTTCTTACGTCTTACGCTTGGCTTTTCATAGTGTTCTCTCTTGCGGATCTCCTGCTGAATGCCAGCTTTAGCGCAGTTTCTTTTGAATCTGCGTAAAGCGCTGTCTAACGTCTCGTTTTCTTTAACGATTACATTTGACATAGTCTCACACCTTACCTCCCCTCCAGCCTTGTATTGTGCATAATACGACTGTTCGGGTATTTTCTTGCACTAATAAAGATTATATCATATTTTTTTCTTCCGTCAACTATTTTCCTCAGAAAAACTTATAAAACGCATGAAAAAACCACGAATCACAGTGCTTTTTTCTTCTTTCCCCGGTCATAACCGAAGTACATCGGAGAAACGGCGAGTTCCCCGATCAGTTGATCTGGCCTTCCAGCACCTCAGCCGCTTTTTCCAGGGCATCCGGGATCCCTGCCGGATTCTTGCCGCCTGCCTGCGCCATGTTCGGGCGTCCGCCTCCTCCGCCGCCGACGCATCCGGCGATGCCTTTCACCAGGTTGCCCGCGTGTGCGCCCTTCTTCATTGCCCCGTCTGTGGCGGTTGCCATAAGGCTGACCTTCCCGTCATTTCCGGAAGCAAGCACAACTACTCCGTCTCCCAGCTTTTCTTTGAGCTGGTCGCCCAGGTCGCGCAGCCCGTTCATGTCAACGCCGTCGATCTGCGCTGCGAGGAGTTTCACCCCCTTCACTTCTTTCACCTGATCCATCACATCTCCGGCAGCTTCCTGAGCCATTTTGCTCTTTAAGCTTTCGATCTCGCTGTGGAGCGATTTATTTTCCGCCAGTATATGGCTGATCTTATCGCCGAGATTGTCCGGTGTCGTTTTCAGGAGATGAGCGGCTGCTTTCAGTTTCTCTTCGATATCCGCATAATACTTCAGCAGTCCCTCAGAGGTCAGCGCTTCGATCCTGCGCACACCTGCCGCAACGCCAGTCTCGGAAATGATCTTGAACGCCATGATCTCAGAAGTATTCTTCACATGTGTACCGCCGCAGAATTCAATGGAAAAATCGCTCATATTGACTACGCGTACGATATCGCCATATTTCTCGCCAAACAGAGCCTGAGCCCCGGTTTTCTTTGCCTCCTCGATGGGCATGTTCTTCACGATGACCGGAAGCCCGTTGGAGATCTGTTCGTTTACCATATCCTCGACCTTTTTCAGTTCTTCCGCTGTCATGGCGGAGAAATGCGTAAAGTCAAAGCGCAGCCTGTCCTCGTTGACGCTGGAACCAGCCTGCTCCACATGGGTGCCGAGAACGGTGCGGAGAGCCTTCTGGAGAAGGTGGGTCGCACTGTGGTTTCTCGCGGAGAGCGCGCGCTTCTTTGCGCTGACTTCCAGAGAAACTTTGTCTCCCACTTTGATCATGCCTTTTGTCATCACACCGATATGGCCGATCTTTCCACCGAGCAGCTTAACGGTATCTTCTACTTTAAATTCGCCTTCTGCGGTGCGGATATACCCTGTGTCAGCCTCCTGACCGCCGCTCGTCGCATAGAACGGTGTCTCATTTACAAACACAGTGCCCTTCTGCCCTTCGGAGAGCGCGTCTGTGAGCTCCTCCTCCGTGGTAAGTACAGTTACGTCAGACTCCCATGTCAGATTGTCATATCCGACAAAAGTACTTGTCACGCCGGGATCAATGGATTCATATACGGTCACGTCAGCGCCCATGTAGTTCGTTACTTCACGCGCGTTTCTCGCAGTCGTCCTCTGGACTTCCATTGAAGCCTTAAAGCCTTCTTCATCCACATCCATTCCCTTTTCTTCCAGGATCTCTTTTGTCAGATCCAGCGGGAACCCATAAGTATCATAGAGCCGGAACGCGTCATCGCCGTTCAGTGTCTTCTCACCCTTTTCCTCCATGTCTGCGATCATATCAGAGAGGATGCCAAGTCCCTGGTCAATGGTCTTGTTAAACTGCTCTTCCTCTTTTGTGATCACTTTGAGGATAAACTCCTTTTTTTCCTCCAGCTCCGGATATCCGTCCTTAGAGCCTTCGATCACAGTCTGAGCCAGTTCCGGAAGGAACCCTTTGTGGATACCCAGAAGCCTTCCGTGACGGCACGCGCGTCTTAAGAGACGGCGCAGCACATAGCCCCTTCCCTCGTTGGACGGCATGATCCCGTCAGAGATCATAAACGTCACGGAACGGATATGGTCTGTGATCACACGGATCGACACATCGTTTTTGTATTCTTTGCCGTATTCTTTGCCCGCAAGGCGGCATACATGGCCGCGGAGCGCTTTGATCGTATCCACGTCAAAAATGGAATCCACGTCCTGGACCACAGATGCCAGACGCTCCAGCCCCATTCCTGTATCGATGTTCTTCTGTTCCAGTTCTGTGTAATGGCCGTTTCCGTCATTGTCAAACTGGGTGAACACGTCATTCCAGATCTCCATATAACGGTCGCAGTCGCACCCTACAGTACACTCTGGCCTGCCGCATCCGTACTTTTCCCCGCGGTCATAGTAGACCTCAGAGCAGGGACCGCACGGACCGGAACCATGCTCCCAGAAATTGTCTTCTTTTCCGAATTTAAAAATACGCTCCGCCGGAATACCCATCTTTTTGTTCCAGATCTCAAACGCCTCGTCATCATCCACATATACGGACGGATACAGTCGGTCCGGATCCAGGCCCACTACCTCTGTGAGAAACTCCCATGTCCACTGGATCGCTTCCTCCTTGAAATAATCTCCAAACGAAAAGTTCCCGAGCATCTCAAAGAAAGTACCGTGGCGCGCGGTTTTTCCCACGTTTTCGATATCGCCTGTACGGATACATTTCTGGCAGGTGGTCACACGCTTCCTCGGCGGGATCTCCTGTCCTGTAAAATATGGTTTTAACGGCGCCATTCCTGAATTGATGAGCAGCAGGCTCCTGTCATTGTGCGGCACCAGAGAAAAACTCTTCATCGCAAGGTGTCCCTTGCTCTCAAAGAACTCAAGAAACATTTTTCTAAGCTGGTTTACTCCATATGGCTGCATTGCTATAATCCTCCTCTTTCGCTCCAAAAAGCCTGTTCTATAATATATCACAGCAGGATATATTTGTAAAGCGGACGCCCTGAAAAGAGCGCCCGCCCGAAATATCCTCATATGACCGGAACCAGTTCATTCTATTTCAGCTCAATTTCCTCAAGCTCCTTCGGAGGAACTGGCCTGCTGGAATTTTTTACAAATGTGGTAAGGTTCTTCTTTGCCTTCGCTACCGGGATGTTCGTACCCGCGCCGGCGATACATCCGCCCGGACAGCCCATGCCTTCGATCAGACATCCGTTCATCCTTCCGGCTTTTGCGAGGGCCAGGATCTTCTTACATTCTGCCAGACCTTCCGCATGTTCAATATTGACCTGCACATCCGGATAGTATGCATTGATGCATTTCTCGATCGCCTCAGCCACGCCTCCTGCGCAGCCGTAGCCGCGCCCTGCTCCTGTTGCGTCATGGAAGGAGGACTCCGCTTCATATTCTGTAAGGTCAATGCCCTTCGCATCGAACATTGCCTGCATTTCCTCAAAAGTCACGACAAAGTCCACATCGCTTCTCACAGATCTTCTGGATGCCTCCAGCTTCTTTGCCGCGCATGGTCCGATAAATACAACCTTTGCATTCGGATGCTCCTGCTTGATCGTCCTTGCTGTCGCCACCATCGGAGTCAGTTCCTGTGAGATCTCATCGATCACGTCCGGGAAATATTTCTTAGCCAGGACAGCCCAGGACGGACAGCAGGACGTGAGCAGGAACGGGAGCTCTCCTGTCACTACCTTCTCCACATAGTGATGCGCCTCTGCGATTGCACCGATATCGGCGCCCAGCGCTACCTCATAGACCTCAGAAAATCCCATTTCCCTCAGGGCTGCTTTGATATTTCTCGGAGTGATGTTGTCTCCGAACTGGCCGACAAATGCCGGAGCGATTTCCGCAACGATTTCCTCACCTTCTGACAGCGCCCTCGCGAGCTGGAAGATCTGTGATTTGTCCGAGATCGCGCCGAACGGACAGCTGACCATGCACATTCCGCAGGAAACACATTTATCGTTGTCAATAAACGCGCGTCCGTATTTGTCTGATACGATGGCATTTACGCCGCATGCCTTCTGGCACGGTCTTTCTTTCTTTGCAATGGCGTCATATGGACAGACTGACTTGCATCTTCCGCATTTGATACACTTATCCTGATCTATAAAAGAGCGTCCGTTCACCATTGAGATCGCGTCCTTCGGACAGACCTCCTGGCATGGATGGGCCAGACATCCCTTACAGACATTGCTCACCTCGTATTTATTTTCCTCACAGCTTTCGCATGCAGAAGGGATTACCTGCATAAGCGGCGGTTCATAATATTTCTCAGAAATATTACTCGCCTCCACTCCTGCGGTAAGGTGGACCGGCTTGTTCTCCGGGCGCAGGGAAAGCCCCATTGCAAGACGCAGTCTTTCCCTTACGATCGCTCTTGAGCGGTAAGTACTCTCGCGGTATTTCTCTGTATCGTCATTGACGATATCATAGGGAATGGATTCCATATCATCAAGAAGCGTATCCGCATCTGCCTTAAATCCAAGCTTCGCCACTTCTGTAAATACCCGTCTGCGGATCTCCCTTACTGTTGTGTGTAATCCTCTCATGCTTAATTCCATATTTTTTCCTCCTGTTATTCTCTCATCTGTACTCCATGCATTATCCGTGCATGGAGAAGGATCCCTTCAGTCTCTCCTGCGCTGGCGCTGCCACGCCGCCGGAATTTTCGAAACGTCTGCCGAATACAGACGTCTTCCTGGTATGTATCTTCCCCGACTCCAGGGACACATGTCTTCCCTGTTTTTAATAATACCATGTATGAGACAAATTTCCCAGATATATTTTTAACAATCCCCTGTATTATTTTAAGAACAATACAGGGGATCGCTTATTGCCTGTTTCCACTTTTTAAATCCGCTCTTACTCTCCGATACCGAATACCTTCCGGGCATAATGGACGGACTGCATGGCATCCTTTCCATAAAAATCAGCCCCGATCATATCTGCATATTCCTGATTAAGCACCGCCCCTCCGACCATCACACGGCATCCAGGAGCCTTTTCCCTCAGCTGACGGATCGTCTCCTCCATGCTGACTACAGTTGTGGTCATCAAAGCGCTCAGTCCTGCAAGAGGCGCCTGCTTTTCCAGCACCGTATCCACAATTTTTTCCGGCGGCACATCCTTACCCAGATCGATCACGTCAAAACTGTAATTTTCCAGCAGCACTTTCACGATATTCTTTCCAATATCATGGATATCTCCTTTGACTGTTGCAATCACCACAGTACCTATCTTTTCCTGGATCTCACCGCTTTTATCCATCTTTTCTTTCAGGACCGCGAACGCGCTCTTCGCCGCTTCCGCGCTCATAAGGAGCTGGGGAAGGAAGACTGTCCCCTTTTCAAACCCGTCTCCCACCCTGTTCAGCGCAGGAATCAGATCTTCATTGATAATATCCAGAGGAGCTTTTTCTTCTGTCAGCTGTACCGTAATAGTATGCGCATCCTCTTTGAGTCCTTTTTCGATCGCTGCCCCAAGTCCCATGCCCTGAGCGCCTGCTGTTCCCGGGCCGGATGAGGAGGCTTCCGCCGTGCCCGCCGGAGCGGAACTGTATCTGCCTATGTAGCGCTCACAGTTTGAGTCCAGATTCATCAGGGCATGATATGCATACCACGCCTTCATCATATCCTCTGAAGATGGGTTGATAATTCCCGCGCTCAGCCCGTTCATCATTGCCATCGTATAAAAAGCTGAATTGATCACCGGACGGCTCGGGAGTCCAAAAGAAATATTGGATACTCCAAGTACAGTGTTCACCTTCACCTCATCCCGCAGACGGCGCAGCGTCTCAAGCGTCACTGTCGCTCCCTCCGGCTCGGAGCTGATCGTCATGGCAAGGGCATCGATCACGATATCTTTCTTCCCGATTCCATATTTTTTCGCCTCACCTATGATCTTTTCGGCGATACGGACACGTCCGTCCGCGTCAGCCGGTATCCCTTCTTCATCCAGTGTAAGCCCGATGACTACGCCTCCGTATTTCCGGATCAGAGGAAATACTCTGTCCATAGACTCCTGCTTTCCACTGACAGAATTTACCATTGCCTTTCCGTTATATATGCGAAGCGCCCGCTCCATTGCCTCCGTATCCACAGTATCGATCTGAAGCGGAAGATTGACTACGCTCTGGATTTCCTGCACAGCCTCTTCCATCAATGCCGGTTCATCGATATCCGGAAGTCCGACGTTTACGTCCAGAATATGCGCTCCATTGTCCTGCTGTGTAATCGCTTCTCTCAGGATATAATCCAGGTCATGTTCTTTGAGCGCCTGTTTAAAACGCTTCTTTCCTGTCGGATTGATTCTCTCACCGATAATCCTGGACCCGCTGTTCTGCTCTGGTCTGTTTCCGAGAAATACACTCTTTCCATAGGATGACACGACAGTATATTCTTTCTCTGTGACCGGAAGAGGACGCAGCCCCTTGCAGGCATCTCTCATCGCACGGATATGCTCCGGCGCGGTGCCGCAGCAGCCTCCGATCACAGAAGCGCCCATCTCCGTGATCTGCTTCATTAAATATGCAAATTTTTCCGGAGCCACGTCATAGTATGTTCTTCCTTCCCTCTGCTGAGGAAGTCCGGCATTCGGTTTGACGATCACTGGCAGAGACGAATATCGAAGCATCTCCTCAAGGACGGGGAACATCTGCTCCGGTCCCATACCGCAGTTGATTCCCAGAGCATCCACCCGCAGTCCTTCCAGAAGTGCCACGACAGACGGAACATCCGCTCCGGTAAGGAGCTTGCGCCTTTCATCAAATATAGCCGTAGCAAACACCGGAAGAGAAGTATTTTCCTTCGCCGCCAGCACAGCAGCCTTCAGCTCATAAGTATCGCTCATTGTCTCGATGTGGATGAGATCCGCGCCTGCCTGCTCTCCTATGACCATGACTTCCCTGAACGCTTCATAAGCAGTTTCAAAATCCAGGTCACCCATCGGTTTTAAAAGTTTTCCGGTAGGCCCCACATCAAGCGCAGTATAGATCCGTCTGTCAGCGCCCGACTCCCGGACCGCCGCTTTCACATGTCCCACGGCTGTTCTGATGATCTCTTCCAGCGGGCAGCGCTCATCGTGAAATTTCAGTGCGTTCGCCCCGAATGTGTTTGTGAGGACAATGTCGCTCCCCGCTTCAATATAACGCCTGTGTGTTTCCCTTATTACCTCCGGATGCTCCACGTTCCACGTCTCCGGAAGCTCTCCCGGGGCCAGCCCTCTCTCCTGGAGCTGTGTGCCCATCCCGCCGTCAAAATATAAAAGTTCCTTTCCAAGTCTGTCTCTGAGCATATATCTGTCCTTTCCACCGTTCTCTTTCATCGTCTGTACTCGCAGTCCCTCTTCCCGCACGCCTCACATCCCTGAATGGGACATCTCTCCTTTACCGGGCTTGCACCGATCAGTGCGGTGACTGATTTTGTCGGCGTCATCACACATCCGTCCGTCATGGTAAGTCCGATCGTTTTGGCGCAGTCCAGTATCCGCATAAGCGGTTCCTGATACCGGATGTCAAAATCCCCATACCCCGGACTGAACCTCGGCCTCAGATAAAGCTTCTGCACTTCCAGCTCCCGTCCGATCTTAAGCTGTTCTTCATCGCAGTATTCTTCAAGAAACGCGGCTGCACATGACTGAAGGATCACCGCCTTCGCCATATCTGTCAGAGACGCCCGCCTGATAAGCATGTCAACCCCTGCTCCCAGGGTCGCTCCAAAAAGCACTGCTTTTTTGCATCCCTTCAGGTTTCTTTCCAGGCTGGTACTCCTGATCTCCATATTGCCAATTATGATTCTTCCATCCTCTGTCTGTGCCATATCAAAAATGCGGCAGACCGACTTGGGCGCCGCTGTCCGCTCCAACTCTGCGAAAGCGTCCTCGATCAGCGCCAAAGTCCTGTCGTCTGCCGCATTTCTTCCATATCCCAGATATCGAATGGCTTCCTTTATCCTTCTCTCCATATCGCCACCCTATGCCTTTATGATCTCTGACAGATTGCTCATGATCGCTGCGGCGACATCAGGTTTATTCATTGTATAAATATGAATATTCTTTACGCCGTTTGCGAGCAAATCAATGATCTGATCCGTAGCATACGCGATCCCCGCCTGTTTCATCGCTGCCGGAGAACCGCCGAATCGATCCAGTATCGCAAGAAATCTTCTCGGAAAAACAGTGCCTGAAAGCTCCTGGCTCCGTTTCATCTGCGTCGCGCTCGTAATCGGCATAATGCCGGGCAGCACCGGGACTGTAATGCCTGCCTCCCTGATTCTGTAAAGAAAATTATAGTGGATATCATTGTCAAAGAACATCTGAGTTGTCAGGAAGTCCACTCCGCTGTCCACCTTCTGTTTCAGATAACGGATGTCATCCTCCTTGTGTTCATTCTCCACATGGCCTTCAGGATAACATGCAGCGCCGATGCAGAAATCGCCATGCTTTCTGATCTCTTCTACAAGCTCAAATGCATAATGAAAACGATCCACAGCAGGAAATGACACCCCCTCAGGAATATCTCCGCGCAGAGCAAGGATATTCCTGATGCCATGCGCCTTTAAATCCTCAATCACCCCGCGCACCTCTTCCTTTGTAGACGAAGCGCATGTCAGATGCGCCAGACTCTGCAGATGCAGATTATCTCTGATATGGGAAGCGATCTTTGCCGTATTTTTGCTTGTACCGCCTCCCGCTCCATATGTAACGCTGATAAACGCCGGATTTAATACTGACATGGCGTCTACCGCGGAAATCACCCTGTCAAACCCCTCATCCGTCTTCGGAGGGAATACTTCAAATGAAATGTGTATGCTGTCTTCTCTCAGTTTATCGATTATCTTCATCCGGTAAAAATTCTCCTGTCATCTTCTGCTATATGTTTATTCGCCGATCAGCTCTTTATAGAGCTCCTCATACTGTCCCGCGGAATTCTTCCATGAGAAATCCTGGCTCATGGCACGCTCCACGATCTTGTTCCAGTCTCTTTTTTTATCGTAATAGATCCTCTCGGCATAACGGACAGTATTCAGCATTTCATGCGCATTGTAATTGCAGAAGCTGAAACCTGTTCCGGTCTTTTCGTATTCATTGTACGGCTGTACAGTATCTTTCAGTCCGCCAGTCTCTCTCACGATCGGCAGAGTGCCGTACCTCAGGCTCATAAGCTGGCTCAGCCCGCATGGCTCAAACAGGGACGGCATCAGGAATGCGTCGCATGAGGCATAAATCCTGTGTGAGAGTTCATCTGAATAATAGATGTTTGCCGATACCCTTCCCCCATATTTCCATGCAAAATGGCGGAACATATTCTCATATTTTACATCACCTGTCCCGAGAACGACGATCTGCACTGCATCCTGGCAGAGTTCATCCATAATATAATCAACAAGATCAAAACCTTTCTGATCCGTCAGTCTTGAGACCATACCGATCAGCATAACCTTCGGCTCTATATTCAGCCCAAGCTCTTCCTGAAGTGACGTCTTATTGGCCGGCTTGTTCCTCCTGAAATTGTCAATATTATAATTTCTGGCAATCCTCCAGTCTGTCTCCGGATTCCAGTCACTGTAATCCAGACCGTTGACGATCCCGCGAAGATCATTGGATCTTGCGGACATCAACCCGTCCAGGCCTTCTCCATAAAATGGCGTTTTGATCTCCTCCGCATAACTCCGGCTTACGGTCGTCACTTTATCCGCATATACGATGCCTCCCTTCAGCAGATTTGCATCTTTGTACGCCTCCATTTTATCTGGGACAAAATAATATTCCGGCAGACCTGTGATGCCTCTCACTGTCTTTGTATCCCACACTCCCTGGAACTTCAGGTTATGTATGGTCATCACAGTCTTTATCCCGCGGTAATATTCTCCCAGATATCTGAAATTGTCGAGATATACCGGGATCAGACCGGTCTGCCAGTCATGGCAGTGAATCAGATCAGGGCGGAATCCGATCACCGGAAGAATGCTCAGGACTGCCTTTGAAAAAAATGCAAATTTCTCAATATTCCACTTCGGGTCACCGTCATACGGAGCAAAGCCGCTGAAATAGTGTTCATTATCAATAAAATAAAATGTGATGTCATTTAATACAGTTTTTAAGACTCCCACATACTGATTCTGCCCTGCGATATCCATATAAAAATGAGTCACATACTCCAGCTTTTCCTTCCATTCCTGCTTCATACATGTGTAATTGGGGATCACAACGCGCACATCATATCTCTCTTTATCAAACTCTTTTGGAAGTGAACCGGCAACATCCGCAAGACCTCCGGTCTTGATAAAAGGCACACACTCTGAAGAAGCAAATAAAATGTTTTTCATAACTTCGATCCTCCATCTTGCATTCATCGCCCAAAGGCTTATTATTAATGTATATTATACCTTATTTCCTGCATAATGCAACGGTAACCTTTTTAATTCATTCTGCCTCCATGTTTATATTCGAGCTGGATCGTATCTGCGATCAGGGCGATGAACTCGGAATTTGTCGGCTTCCCTTTTCCTGTGCTCACTGTATATCCAAACAGTTCGTCAAGAGTATCCAACTTTCCTCTGCTCCATGCGACTTCGATCGCATGCCGGATTGCCCGCTCCACACGGCTGGATGTTGTCTGGTATTTTTTAGCCACTGTCGGATACAGGATCTTTGTAATGGCATTTAATACATCCATATCGTTCACCGCCATTATGATCGCATCGCGCAGATAGTGATATCCCTTGATATGCGCGGGGATTCCGATCTCATGCAGCATATTTGTCACCCTGTTTTCAAGGCTCCCCGCCTGAGTGTTCTCTCCTGTTCTGCTCTCCTCTTTTCTGTCATATCCCCGGAACATTTTTCTCACCGATTTTATCCTGTCAAGAAGCATTTCATTGTTAAACGGCTTCATGACATAGTAATTCGCGCCCTTATTAAAGGCATCTTCTGTGATCCTTTCCTGACCTACCGCTGTAACGACGATGAAGTAAGGACGCTTATCGGCAGTGTGTGACTGATTGACCTGCTCCATCACAGTCAGTCCGTCCATTTTCGGCATGATCAGATCAAGCAGGACAACATCAGGCTGTCTGTCTTTGATGATCTGACACATCTCCTCACCATTTTTAGCCTTACCGACCAGCTCCAGATCTTTGTCTGTGCTGATGATATCTCCAAGCAGATCAAGTATCCTCTGGTTATCGTCGGCTATGGCAACACTCAAATGTTCCATCCTCTTCTCTCCTTTAGACCTGAGAAGCTTTCCTGAAACGCCACTCGCTTATTATATCTTGTGTCGGATCGCAGAATCAAGGAGATTTTGTAGCACTAATTCGACACGGTTTTCGACATTTCAGATTATTCGACCTGGTCCAGCATGTTCTCTATGAATATGCCGTATCCCATTGTCGAATCCTGCACGAACACATGAGTGACCGCGCCAATCAGCTTCCCGTTCTGTATGATCGGACTTCCGCTCATCCCCTGTATGATCCCTCCCGTTTTTTCAAGCAGCTCCGGGTCTGTCACCTGAATGACCAGCCCCTTATTGATCTCTGACCCTGACATGTCGATTTCTGTCACCTGGATCTCATATTCTTTTAATTCATTGTCTATAAAACATCTGATCGACGCCGGACCTTCTACGATCTCATCTTTGCCGGCTGTCTCAATGGGGATCTGCTCTTCAAACAACTCGTCGATCCGGTCTATGGTTCCATAGATACCTGCCTCTGTATTTTTGTCAATAGTCCCAAGCACATTGTAATTATTATACACAATGATCCCTTCCATACTTCCCGGCGAACCGTCAGCCCCACGGATAATATCCTGTATGCTGGTCCGGTATACAGTGCCGTCCGAGATGGACATGAGCACACTTGTGTCGGTATCGTGGATGCCGTGACCGAGTGCTCCAAAACGACTCTGTTCAGTGAGAAATGTCACCGTCCCCAGTCCCTGTACATTATCTCTCACCCAGATACCGAGCCTGTATTCGTCCGGCGCGTACTCCACAGGGTTTATCCTGATATCCATCGTCTCATCCCCACGGCGGACCGTTAGTATGACCCGCTCACCTGATATTCTTTCCACCGCTTCCAGCAGTTCTCTCTTTCCCGTGATCTCCCGATGATCCACAGCAGTGATATAATCGCCCGAACGCACCAGATTTGCCGCGGGTTCATACTCTTTTCCGTCAATACCTTCGATCTCCTCCGTATTGAGCACCATCACGCCGTCAGTTTCCATATAGATGCCCACCGGCATCCCTCCCAGGAGCACAGTGCCGCTTCCGGATGCTCCGGTGCTGGCTTCTGCCTGCTGCGGCGGGAGACCTGACGCTCTTTTCCACGCGCTGTTCCACCCCAGAACCAGCGCCGGAACTGCAGCGATAAGCAGCAGGGACAGAAATATCCTGTATTTCCGGCTTTCCACCACACTTTCACTTCCTTTCTGTCATAAGGATAAACTTTCTCTTTTAAGAAAAACAAAAAGAAACGGATACCTGCGCCGTATCCGTTCCTAGTATGTGTGGGTTTCCGCCTTTTCACACTGGTATTATATTTCACGCTTTGCCAATTCTTTCATCTCTCTCGCGCTTTCCACAATGTGCTCTGTCACGCTCGCCCCGCCGAGGAGCCTTGCCAGCTCGCTGACCGATGCTTCCTCATCCAGAAGATGGATGCGGGTCTGCACGGAGTGATCTTTCGCTTCTTTTCTGATTACAAAATGTAAGTCCGCTGCCGAAGCGATCTGAGGCAGATGGGTAATACAGATCACCTGCCGGCTTTTTCCAATCAGGCGAAGCTTTTCCGCCACCTTTCCGGCTGTAATGCCGGAGATGCCCGCATCGATCTCATCAAAAATCAGTGTGGGCGTATCTTCCTCATCCGCCAGAACAGCCTTCAGCGCCAGCATGATACGGGAAAGTTCGCCTCCGGACGCAATATTTCCGAGCGCTTTCATCGGTTCTCCCGGATTCACGGCAAGATAAAACTCTGCCTCATCCCTTCCGTTTGCGCTGAAATGCCCGCTGTCAGCAACGCGCAGCTCCAGCCTTGTATCCATGAAATTAAGCTCCGTCATCTGCTCCCGGATCGCATTCGCAAATTCAGAAGCATATTTTCTGCGTATCCCGCTCAGTCTGTCCGTCACATCCTGCACTTCTGCCAGAGAACGTTCCTTTTCTTCCCGGATCTTCTCTCTGTACGAATCATAATCTGTCAGTTCTTCTATTCTTTTCTTTTTTTCTTCGCAGTATGCGAGGATCTCTTTGACTGAATTACCATATTTTGCCTTTAAATGGTTTATGAGGTTCAGACGCTCCCCGGTTTCTTTAAACTCATCCTCAGAAAACTCAAAGCTTTTTGCGTACTCGGAGAGTTCCCGGTTAAAATCATTGAGCAGGCTGTCCGCATCCAGCAGCTGACTGTACAGCTGCGCCCCTGTCTCATCGAACTCCGCCGCGTCCTGGAAGGCGCGGATCGCCCGGCTTAAGCAGTCGCTGGCATTGCCGGCCGCGTCCTCACATGTATAACGGTACGTCTCTCCTACCGCTTCCGTGATTTTCCTGCTCTCTGTCATCCTCCGGTAAAGCTCCTCGAGCTCTTCATCCTCCCCGGGCTCAAGAGCAGACTCTTCAATCTCATTTACTTCAAATTCCGCAAGGGAGAGCTCCCGTCTCCTCTCCTCCTCATCCAGAGAACACGCTTCCTCCTGCCTGCAGATCTCCTGGTATCTCCGGTAACATTCTCTCATCTCCTCCTTCACCGGCCGGAGTTCTTCCCCGGCGTACAGATCCAGCAGGGCGAGATGGTTCTTCCTGTTCAGAAGGGTCTGATTGTCATGCTGTCCGTGGATATCAATCAGCATGCTGGCGGCGTCTCTGAGCGTAGACATACTCACGGTCTCTCCGTTGATCCGGCTCAGGCTCCTGCCCTGCATCAGCCTGCGGCTCAGAGTGACCGTGTTTCCTTCCGGAAAGATGTCCAGAGCTTCCAGTCTTTTTTTCAGCTTTTCATCATCCACGGTAAACGTCAGCTCCACAAGCCCGCTGTCCGACCCGTTTCTCAGCATATCCGCGCTGTATTTCGCTCCCAGGGCAAGCCCCACGGACCCTAAAAGGATCGATTTCCCCGCTCCGGTCTCCCCGGTAAGGATATTGAGCCCCGGTCCGAAATCCACTTCTGTCTCATCGATCAGAGCCAGGTTTTTTACATGAAGATTCTGCAACATACTGACACCTATTCTCCTTTTGAAATGATCTTCCTGATCTTGTCCATGACAGCCACTGTATCCGCCACGGTGCGGATCGCGCACATGATCGTGTCGTCCCCCGCGATGCATCCCACGACTTCGTTCCATTTCATGGAATCCACGGCGACCGCCACTGCCATCGCCATCCCGGACACCGTCTTGATCACCAGGATATTCTGCGCCATATCCATGGATACATAGCCGTCTCTGAGCACCCGGATATATTTTTCGCTCATTTCCGGCTCTTCCTGCCGGTGCACGACATACTTCTGTTTCCCCGCGCCCACGGAAACTTTCGTCAGTTTCAGATCCCGGATATCCCTGGATACCGTCGCCTGGGTCACTTTGAATCCTGCCCGGTTCAGGTATTCCGCAAGCTCTTCCTGGGTCTCGATGTCATATTGGCTGATCAGTTCAATGATCTTTGCATGCCGGCTGATTTTCATTTTTTTAATTTCCTTTCATCTTTTTGCGCATGGTCTTCATAAAGCTCTCTCTGCTCAGCTTGATCAGCTTTGCCGTCTGCCCTGCGCGCCTGATACAGACCCTCTCTCCTGTGACAAGAGTCGTCTGCTCCGCCCCGTCAAAGCAGAGGGACACTTGTTCCTGCCTTCCGTAACGCCCTTCGCAGACCTCCACCTCGATAAGGTCGTCCGCGGAGAGCACCACACTGCTTGTATTCAGCGCATGGGAACAGATCGGAGTGATCACGATCATCTGCGCCGTAGGCTCCACGACCGGGCCGCCGGCAGAGAGATTGTATCCCGTGCTGCCCGTGGGAGTTGACAGAATAACACCGTCAGCCTGATAAGTATTGAGCAGAGCGCCGTTCACATAGATATTGAATCTGACGATCCGGACCTTTCCTCCCCGCGCCAGGACAATGTCATTCAAGGCAATATCTTTCCTTGTCCCGCGGAAGGAGCCTTCCAGCATCATGCGCTCCTCGGTCTCCGGCTGCCCTTCAAAAAGCCGGTCCAGCGCTTTCCGGAAATCTTTCAGCTCCACATCCGCCAGATAGCCCAAAGTCCCAAGATTGATGCCAAGCAGAGGGAGACTGTGTTCCCCCAGGTCACGGACCGCCCGTATCAGCGTCCCATCGCCCCCGAGCACAAGCCCGCACTGCGCTTCCCCGGGAACCGTCCCCGGTATGATATGCCCTTCCCCGTCCTTTTCTGACAGGAAGCACCTCTTCCCGTGATCCTCGATATACTGCCGGATCTCATTGGTGACTCCATAGTCTCTATCCTTAAGTTTATTCGTAATGATATAAAAGCAGTCCATGTCACACCTCTTGACGCCTACTTTGCAAGCTCTTCAAACGCCCGGTCCACTACCGTATCCGGGTCGAGCCCTCTGTTTTCGCCCTCATCCTGACCGGATTTTTTCAGATGGATCAGGTATTCGATATTTCCCTCAGGCCCTTTGACCGGGGAGAAGTCCAGGGCACATAAGTCAAATCCGATGCTCTGCGCATGAGCCATCACCTTTCGGATCACTTCCCGGTGGGTGCTCTTTTCTCTGACTACGCCCTTTTTGCCGACTTTCTCCCTGCCCGCCTCGAACTGGGGCTTGATCAGAGCTACGATCTCCCCGTCCGCCTTCAGGTAGTCCCGGATCGGCGTCAGGACTTTCGCAAGGGAGATAAAGGATACGTCAATGGACGAAAAGTCCACAGGTTCGCCGATGTCCTCCGGCGTCACATAGCGGATATTCGTCTTTTCCATACATACCACTCTTGGGTCATTGCGAAGCTTCCAGTCAAGCTGTCCTCTCCCCACATCAATGGCATAGACCTTTTTTGCCCCGTGCTGGAGCATACAGTCTGTAAATCCTCCTGTAGAAGAGCCTACATCCGTGCACACACAGTCCTTTACGTCCACGTCAAAACCTGCAAGAGCCTTTTCCAGCTTCAGCCCGCCCCTGCTCACATAGGGCAGGACATGCCCTCTGACTTCAATACTCACGTCCGGGGGAAACGTGCTGCCCGCCTTATCCTCTCTCTGTCCCTCTACAAAGACATTTCCCGACATAATGACTGCCTTTGCCTTTTCTCTTGATTCCGCAAGATTTCTCTTTATAAGCAGTACATCCAAACGTTCTTTCATTTCAATTCCCTTTTTTCTTGTTTCCCATGATCCTCAGATAATCAGTGATTACCTGTTTCACAACAGCCTCCCGGTCCAGTCCGACCTCTTTTCTGAGGACTTCTGCATTCCCGTGCTCTACATATTCGTCTGAAATCCCGATATTGCGCACGTTCACATCCAGCGCCGCGCGGGAGACATATCCCGTGACCTGTTCGCCGAATCCTCCCGTGAGCACGTTTTCCTCGATCGTAACAATCAACGAGTGATCTTTCGCAAGCTCTTCCAAAAGATCTGTATCCAGCGGCTTGACAAATCTGGCGTTGATGAGACTGCAGCTGTACCCTGTCTCTTTCAGGCTCCGGCGCACACTTTCCGCAAGTTCTGCCATATGTCCCACAAAGATGATCGCAATATCTTCCTCCTCATAGAGCGTTTCGCTCTTTCCGTACTCGATCGGCGCCCTGAACTGGCGCATCCCCTCATAAGCGGCGCCCCTGGGATATCTGATGGCAACAGGGTGCCGGAAATCTACGGCAAAGCGCAGCATATCTGCCATTTCCCATCGGTTCTTTGGAGAAATAACTGTCATATTCGGTATCGTTGTCAGAAAAGAAAGGTCAAACATACCCTGATGCGTCTCTCCATCGCTCCCCACCAGCCCTGCGCGGTCCACCGCGATCACGACCGGGAGGTCCTGGAGGCAGACATCGTGGATCGTCTGATCATACGCCCTCTGTAGAAACGAAGAATATACTGCAAACACAGGTTTCATCCCTCCGGCAGCCAGTCCTGCCGCAAATGTCATGGCGTGCTCCTCCGCGATCCCCACATCAAAAAACCTCTGAGGAAAATGCTTCGCAAAAGTAGCCAGCCCTGTTCCGTCAGCCATCGCAGCTGTAATCGCCACCACCTTATCATCCCGTCTTCCAATATCAGTCAGCACTTTGGAAAACACCTGGGTGTAAGTATCCGGTCCGCCGGGATCTTTCGGTTCGCCCGTCTCAATCTCAAAAGGACCCGGGCCATGAAATCTTGCAGGGTTGTCCTCCGCCGGAGCATACCCTTTTCCTTTCTTTGTGATTACATGGACAAGGACGGCATGCTCCACCCGTTTCGCCTCATTGAATACTTTCAGAAGTTTACGGATATCATGACCGTCCACCGGTCCCAGATAGGTGATGTCCATATCCTCAAAAAACATCCCGGGTACAAGAAGCTGTTTGATCCCGCTCTTTGTTTTACGGATCTGGTTTACGATGCGGTCGCCTCTGCCCGGAAGCCTCTTCAGCGTATCCTCCACTCCCCTTTTCAGGTCTGTGTATGCCTGTGCAGTCCGCAGCCCGTTTAAATACTTTGACATCCCGCCCACATTCTCTGAGATCGACATATTGTTGTCATTAAGCACAATAATGAAATTACTTTTCAGCCTGGAAGCATTGTTGAGCGCTTCGTACGCCATGCCGCCTGTGAGCGAGCCGTCGCCGATGACAGACACCACGCTGTGGTCCTGCCCCAGAAGCTCTCTCGCCGCCACATAGCCCAGGCCCGCGGAGATCGAAGTCGAACTGTGTCCTGTGTCAAATGCGTCGCAGGGGCTCTCCTTCCTCTTTGGGAACCCGCTCATGCCTCCGTATTTCCTCAGATCATCAAATCCGTCCTTTCTTCCCGTGAGCAGCTTATGCGTGTAGGACTGATGCCCCACATCCCAGATCAGCTTATCCCCCGGAAAGTTCAGCGTCAGATGGAGCGCCATCGTCAGTTCAACGACACCCAGATTTGACGCAAGATGTCCCCCTGTCCGGCTGATCTTCTCAATCAGAAACTTTCGGATCTCTCCGGCAAGCTCCTTTAACTGTCTTTCGTCCAGTTTCTTTATATCATTTTCCTTCCGGATCATCTCAAGTATCATTATGATTCTCCTTATTTTTCCCTGTATACAAGACTTTTCAGGAGTTCTTCGAGAAATCCGCCGTCCGGCTGTATCTCCCGCAGAACGCAGACCGCCTCTTCCGTCATGCGTGCCACCTCCTGTTTGGAACCCTCCAGCCCTTTCCAGGTCACATAGGTTGTCTTCTCGTTCTTTTCATCGCTGTGCACCGGCTTGCCCAGCACTTCCGCGGCGCCCGTGACATCCAGGATATCGTCCTGGATCTGGAACGCCAGCCCGATCCCCCGGGCGATCTGCTCCATCTTTTCCGTATTCTCAGCGCCAGCGCCAGCCAGCACCGCGCCAATCATCATGGATGATTCGATCAGCGCGCTCGTTTTGAGCCGGTAGATAAAATCCAGCATATCTCCTGTCAGGTTGTGTCCGGACTCCTTCACATCCACCACCTGCCCGCCGATCATTCCATAGATCCCGGCTTTTCCTGCCAGTATCTTAAGCGCCTGTCCGATGCGCCCGCTCTCTTCCGGGGCAATATCAAAAGCGCGGCAGGCAGTCTCAAAGGCGTAGTTTAAAAGCGCGTCTCCGGCCAGGATTCCCATATCTTCTCCGTACACTACATGGGTCGTTTTCCTTCCCCTGCGGTATTCATCATTGTCCATCGCCGGAAGGTCGTCATGGACCAGCGAATATGTGTGGATCATCTCGATGGCAGCCAGAAAGGGTTCAATGACTTCTCCCCCGCCCCCGAACAGAGTATAGGACTCCTGCATCAGCATAGGGCGGAGACGCTTTCCGCCGGCCATAAGGCTGTACTCCATCGCCTCCATGATGATCTTCTGATATCCTTCCTGACGGGGAAGGTACTTCATTAATATATTTTCGATCGATCCGAGCCGTTTCTGATATTCTTTTTTAAAATTCATGCGTCTCTCCATCCTCATCCAGAATGAGCACCTTCTTTTCCACCTCATCGATGGATCTGCTGCACTCTTTTAAAAGCCCCATGCCTTTGTTGTACAGATCAAAGGAGCGTTCCAGAGAGATCCCGTCTTCTTCCATCTCCCCGATCACGCCTTCAAGCTGTGCGAACATTTCTTCCAGGCTGCGCTTTTCCTCCTGCTGCTCTTCTTTCACATCTGCTGTTGTCATGTTTCCTGCCTCCATGTTATTTATCCGCAATGCACCGCTCTTCGCCGGACAACTCTCTGCCCGGGGAGGATAAGGGCTCTGCCGCCAGCACCTGCGCCCGTATTTTCCCGTCGCTTACATAAATATCAAGGCACTGTCCCTGTTCAGCCTGTGCAATGCTCTTTACATTTTTCCCGTCTTCGCTCTGTACATAAGAATATCCCTGGCTGAGCTTCAGAAGCGGCGATAGTCCTTTCATCTTTTCCACACACAGCGCCAGCCTGTGCTGCTCTCTCGTCAGTCTCCCGGCCATGAGCGCGCGGATCTTCGTGTCCAGTTCCGCCGCATACTGACGGCTCTCATTCAGCCTCTGGCGAGGATGGGCAAGCTTCAGCCGAAGAGCCGCGTGCTCCAGGAGCTTCCGCCTCTTCTCTGCCTCTAACCGGACCGTTCGCCGAAGCGCTTCCCGGTAAGCCAGGAGCCGCTCTCTCACCTCCCTGACATCATATACCGCCAGCTCAGCGGCGGCAGAAGGGGTGGGAGCGCGCATATCGGCCGCAAAATCCGCGATCGTTGTATCAGTCTCATGTCCCACTGCTGAAATGACCGGGACCGTACAGTCAAAAATAGCCCGCGCCACAGTCTCCTCGTTGAACGCCCACAGATCCTCAATACTCCCGCCGCCGCGGCCGACAATGATCACATCCACCTGCTTTTTCTCCAGAGCTCGTATCCCCTGCGCTACGCTCTGTGCCGCTCCATCGCCCTGCACCTGGGCCGGATACAGGATCAGCTGCACATAGGGATTTCGCCTGCCCGCGATATTGATGATATCCCGGACCGCCGCCCCGGTGGGCGCGGTGACGATGCCGACAGTGCGCACATACCTCGGGATCGGCTGCTTGTATTCGGGAGCGAACATGCCCATCTCCGAGAGTTCCTTCTTCAACGCCTCAAAGCGTTCGTACAGCGCGCCCACTCCGTCGAGCACAATCTCCCTTGCGTAGAGCTGGTATTTCCCGTCTCTCTCATAGACGCTCACTGACCCGAGGACGATCGCCTGCTGCCCGTCCTGCAGCCGGAAGGAGAGCCCTGCCCGTGATCCCGAGAACATGACACATGCGATGGTGCCTGACGCGTCTTTCAGAGAAAAATAGATATGCCCTGACGTGTGGTATTTACAGTTGGAGATTTCCCCCTTTACATAGATCCGGCTCAGCATGAAATCCTGAGAAAACATGTTCCTGATATAAGAATTGACCTGTTTCACCGTATAGACGTTTTTCATCCTCAGGACTCCTGTTTCGCAAGTTTTCCGAGTATACCGTTTACAAATGACGAACTGCTCTCACCGCCGAAACGCTTTGCCAGCTCTACAGCCTCATTTATGGCAACACCGTCCGGGATATCCCCGTCCCATTTCATCTCATAGACTGCCAGCCTTAAGATCGTCAGGTCGACCTTATTCATCCGGGCGGTCTTCCATCCCTTTGCATTCTCATTCAGGAGCGCGTCGATCTCCGGGAGACGGCTGACCACAGCCTCGTATTTTTCCCGGATATAATTTATCTCTTTGTCCCCCGCGTCCTCCAGTGTCTCAAAATAATATTTCAGATGATCCGGCATGTCCGCGGGATCATTAAATTCGATCTGGAACAGCATTTTAAAAATGTGTTCTCTCAGTTCTGTCCTAACCATACTGTTTCCTTTCTTCTGCTGGTAACGGAAGTATCATTTCCTCTGAACCGCTGTTCTGTGCTTACAGATGCTCCGTGCTTACAGATGCTTCATACTTACAGAAAAAGGATGTCTTACGACATCCCTTATCACGCAAAGGCAGTCTGCCCTGCAGGACGGCTTAATCCTGCTTCTCCATCTCAACGCCTGCCACTTTGATATTGACGTCAGCCACTTCAAGCCCTGTCATATTCTCCACAGCATTCTTCACTTTTTCCTGCACCTTGCCCGTCACATCCATAATATTGTAATTATATTTCAGGTTCAGCGCAAGCGATACAGTGACAACGCCTTCAAGGACATCCACTTTCACGCCTTTGGACAGATTCCTGATTCCCAGTTTCCCGATCACTTCATTTGTGATATTTCCTGCCATGGATGCAACGCCTTCGACCTCTGTCGCCGCAAGCGCCGCGATGATCGCCACGACCTCATCCGCGATCTTTACTTCTCCGAGGCTTGCTTCGTTCTGTATGGTATATGTGTTTCTCTCGTCCTTTGCCATATTCAAAACCTCCCGTTTTGTCTGATCTCTTTCCCCATTATAACAAATATCCCGGTGTTTGCAAAGAAAAAGTTCTGCTCTGCTCTCCGCAGAAAAATTTCAACCTTTTTTTCGACAAAATTTCACTTTCAGCACTTTGTATAATTTCATTCTACTTATGTTGTTAATTTTGCATATATGCTTACATGCCTTTAGGGCTGGCGTGATCGTCAGCCCGCTTTATCTCCCTTATGCCAGTTTCCTTATCTCTTCCTCAAACAGTTCCCCAGCGCTTCTATATCCGTGTATCCGGCGCGGATATCCGTTTATCCAGTCCTCTACCTCTTGTATCTCTTCCTCTGTCTTTCCGTCAAAGTTTGTTCCTTTCGGCACTTTCCGGCGTACCATCTTGTTTGTTACTTCGTTTGTTCCCCTCTCCCACGAGCTGTACGGATGGCAATAGTATAGCTTTGTCCGTTTCTCTCCCTCATTGATCGCCGATCTCTCCAGCTCTTCGCACAGTGCAAACTCTGTGCCATTGTCTACCGTAATGCTTTTAAAAACTTCTTTGAAAAGCTCTCCCCATTTTTTCTCTAATGTATCTAAAGCCGTTACCACCGCTGCTGCTGTGTGGTCTGGTAATTTGAATATGATTTCAGCCCGTGTTTTCCTCTCTGTCAGAGTCAGCAGAGTATTTTTTGATTTTTTCTTTTGTCCTATCACGCTATCCATTTCCCAGTGCCCAAACTCTTCCCGGTTCTCTACCTCTTCCGGGCGCTTCTCTATGCTTTCCCCTGCCTCTGCCCTCTTCTGCTGTTTCCTTACCTTTTTGTATTGCCTCTTTTTGTTTGCCTTAACTGGCAAATCCTTATTTGATAATTTTAAGAATATCCCTTTGTCTATGTAACTGTAAAGCGTAGTTGTGCAAATCTTTGTGTCAAACTCTTCCCACTTTCCCTGTGCTGTCAACTGCCCCAGCACTGCCGCCGGGCTGTAATCTTCATTTATAATTTTATCTTCTATATAATTCGCCAGCTTAATATCATTCCCTATTTTAAGCTGTGTTCCGCGCACTTTTAAATTTTCCTCATACTTCTGCTGTGCAAGGTCTGCGCTGTACCTCATTTCCGTTGTATAGTCGCTGTTCAGATGCTCATACAGTCCGCGCTTGATCTCATTATATATAGTGCTCCTGTGCACTCCGATCATAGACGCAATTTCGGCTTTTGAGTGTCCAGCCTGTAAAAACGCCTCTATTCTTATTCTATCCCTCTTCTGTAACTGTCTGCTGCCCTTTTTGTTTGCCATACCTTGCCTCTTTCGTATCTATATTAAAAGCCGCAGGCTGTTAAACTCTGCGGCTTTCATAAATTCTGTTATTGTCTGCCCTGCAATATTTTTTCTACTATCAGCTTTTCTATATACTTCGGGCAGCTTCGTTCTCCGTTCTCCCAGTTTTGCAGCGTTCTATAAGGTATCTCCAGCCAGTCCGATACCTCGCGCCTGCTCATGCCCTGCTTTTTGCGCGCCTCTTCTATCGTCATATCATCACGCCCCTTGTCTTTTTATTTATTCCTGCTATAATCTAATTAAGCACTTGGGGCGGTCAGCAGGAATGTTTAGGTATCCGCCCCTCGTGTGTACCCTTTATTCTATTTTCTTATTTCTTCAAGTATCTTATCTATGTGCTCTACGGTATGTATTTCCCCGTTTGTTCTCGCAACTTCTCTGATTGATACCAGCATTGCGATAAGATCAGCTTTGCTCATTTCTTCATTCTCCATGTTTAACTCCTTTCCTGCCGTTCCCTTGTTACAATTATAGTATATACCCATTGAGCTTATTTGTCAATACTTTTTATACTCAATGAGCTATTTTTTTACAATATAAAACGCCGCAACTTCATTGTTGCAGCGCTTCATCTTCTGCGGTCAGCCATTCCATACTTACACCCAGCACTTTTGCAAATATTTTCAGCTCATAATCTGTTACAAATCTTGTTCCTATCTCTATCCGGCTTATGCTGTCACGTTCCAGTGTTATCCCCTGTGTCTGCACTCTTGCCGCAAGGTCTGTTTGCGTTATGCGCTTCTCGGCTCTCGCCATCTTAATGCGCCTCCCGCAGAGGTTTTTCTTGACTTTGTAGCTGTAAATTTTCATCTTTTACCTGTTCCCCTGTCCACCACATGTTAATAATCAGAATTTTTCTTGACTTTAACACATATGCCACCTAAAATTGTGTTAAAGGTCAGAACCGAAAAATTTAAGGAAGAGAGGTTTATTTTATGGGATTGTTTAGAAAAAAAGAAAAGCCACAAAAGCAATCTGTGCCGGATGCAATGGCAAATAATGTTTTCCGAAAATCATTGCTTGATGGTGAGAGTATCGAAATAAGCATAGATGGTAAATGTGAGGCTGAAAAACTTGTGTTCTCTGTCGCTGTCCTTGCTCTTACAAATAAGCGTTGTTTTTACTATAAGCAGGACGGCAGCCAAGCCGCTATAGAAAGTATTCTTTTTGATAAGATCACATCTGTTGAGCAGATTTCCGGCTTTGAAAAAAAGATGGGGAATTACATAGGAATAAAATTGCAGACAATAGACGGAAAAGCGCGGGTTATCCGTTGTCTCAACAATTCCGAAAATCAAAACAAAATCAATACTATTATTTTTGAGCTTCAAAGCAGATCATAATTTAAGAGCGGGAATGGTTGTTGTGCCATCCCGCTCTTTTTTCGAGAGTGTAAAATAAAGTGTGTAAGTTACCGGTAACAAAACTTACGCACTTTATTTTTATGCAAAAATGCGATACA
>CALWDM010000018.1 GCA_944376695.1 uncultured Mediterraneibacter sp.
CGCTAAAACTATAACACAGAAACTGTATTTCCGTCTTTTTAATTATTCAGTTGTAACACATGTATTGTAATCCTACACCTGAATTTACAGAAAAATAAAGAATAAACTGGACTTTTCCGCGTACAGATAGTAAAATTAAAATGATTTTTTGCACTTTTTTATCAGGCCTGGATAATCCTGTAAATTATCAAGCGAAGAGACATTCGCGGGAAAAGAAAGGGGAAAAGTTATGAACAAAAGAAAAAACAGGGGGAGGCGTACCCTGAGTCTGGCGCTCGCCGCGCTGATGGCTCTGTCTCTGGGACCGGCGCACATCCCCGCAGGGACCGTTTACGCGGAAGAGGCGGACGGAGGAGTGTCTGATCTGCCGCAGCCAGTGGACGGGGACGGAGTCACAATAGTGAGCGGGGAGCAGGTATATGTACCTGACACGGCCGGACTGCCGGATTCGGAGGAGCTGTTCGCCGGCTATGTGATGCGCACGTTCTACGGGGGCAGAGGCATTGCTCTGCTCAGAAATTACGGGGAATCGGCGCTGGACGGATACGACCTGTCCCTGTACGGGAAGCTGAAGGAGAAGATAGAGGCGATCGCAGCCAGCGGAGGCAGTACCAGCTTTTCGGTAACGCTCGACGAGCCGATCACCTGGGCAACAACAGCCGGAGGATCAGATCTGGAGGCAGAGGCAGGGGAGAAGTTCAGGGAAGCCATTCACCTTGAGACGATCCTCAGTTGTCTGCTTGCTGACTGCCCGTATGAACTGTACTGGTATGACAAGACAGAAGGGACTTCGTTCGGCTATACGATCAGATCTGACGGAAAACAGGCGAGTATCGATACGCTGACGCTGACCATGACAGTCAGCAGCGAATATCGGGATGGGAATAATCCGTTGATCGTGGCTCCGGGGACTGCGCAGGCTGCCGCTGATGCGGCCAGGACTGCACAGCAGATCGCGGAAGAGCACTCAGGTAAGTCAGATTATGAGAAAATGCTTGCTTTTAAAGACGAGATCTGCGAACTGGTCGATTATAATCATGATGCGGCAGCGCCGGGGTATGGCGGCGGATACGGTGATCCGTGGCAGATGATCTATGTGTTTGACGGGGATCCGGCTACCAAAGTCGTGTGCGAGGGCTACTCAAAAGCCTTCCAGTACCTCTGCGATCTGAGCGGGCTTACCTGCTATACGGTTACAGGCATGATGTCAGGCGGCACTGGCGCAGGGCCGCATATGTGGAATATCGTGACCCTGGGCGGGAAAAATTATCTCGTGGATGTGACAAACAGCGACAGCGGGACTGCAGGACAGGGCGGAGAGCTCTTCCTGGCAGGGTATGACAGCGGGAGCTGGGAAGGTCAGTATAATTTCACGGCAGGCGGCGGCACGATATCGTATGACTATGATTCAGATCAGAGAACGCTGTATGGCCAGGAGATCCTTACTCTGTCGGATTCCGATTATGATCCGTCGGTGCAGGAGCCGCAGGCGCAGGTCAGCGTCAGCGGGCCGGAGAGCGGGAAGGTTCCCTACGGTACCGATCCTGAGCTTCGCGCAGTGGTTACCAGCCCGGAAGGTTCTGCCGGCAGCGTTACATATCAGTGGTATCAATACAATGAGAGCGGAGAGGCCGAGCCTGTCCAGGGGGCAGATCAGGCTGTGTTCACGCCCCGTGACCTTGCTCCAGGCAACTATCGTTTTCACTGTGTGGTCGTCTGCGGCGGGGAGGAGATCACCAGCAGCCAGATTACAGTGACTGTAGAAAAGGCAGTCCTCACCCCGTCCATTACAGGGACGACGTCCAAAGTCTATGACGGAACGGCCGCAGCGGCAGCAGGGCAGGGACTGAGCATATCCCTTTCCGGCGTAGTGTCCGGGGAGGAGGTGAGCGCCGCCGCAGAGTCTTATACATACAACAGCAAAAATGTGGCTGACGCGGATACGATCACAGCGGAAGGCATTACGCTGAGCGGGCCGGACAGCGGGAACTATCAGCTTTCTGCGGCAAGTGTTTCTGCCGCAGGAACTGTTACGCGGCGACCGGTGACAGTCGAAGGGCTGTCTGTGGAGCCGTCAAAGGTATACGACGGCACAGTCTCTGCGGCGATCACAGGAGACGGCTCCATTGCAGGCGCGGTCTCAGGCGATACAGTGCAGATACAGCCGGGGACGGCAGAGTATTCGGATAAAAATACAGGAACCGCAAAGACGGTTACCTTCAGCGGATTCTCCCTTGCGGGTGAAGACGCGCCCAACTATGAACTGACCGCTCAGCCGGCAGGCACGACGGCGGCGATTACCGCAAAAGAGCTTACAGTTGCCGTGAAAGTCGCGGACAAGCTGTACGACGGGACAGCAGAGGCGCAGATCGAGAGTGCGGAACTGCAGGGCGTGGTCACAGGCGATGTGGTGGAACTGCAAAATGGGACAGCTTCTTTTACAGACAGTGAAACCGGCACGGATATCCCCGTCACTTTTACAGAATTTACAATCACGGGAGCTGACGCCGGGAACTATACGCTGGTTCAGCCCACAGGCGTGACGGCGAACATTGTCGGATATACTGCGCAGAAGGGGACGGATTACACGGTAAATTCCAACGATTGGCTCCGGGAAGATTTTGTAGTGACGGCCGGGGCGGGCAGACTGCTCTCCACGGAGATCGGCGCAGAGGACAGCGCCTGGACGGAGACTCTGAGGGCCAGCGGGGAGACAGCGGAAGGAAGGCTGGTCTTCTATGTGAAAAATACAGAGACAGGGGCATTGTCCGCGGCTGTCACGGAGACATATAAGATCGACAGGACCGCTCCTGAGATCACCGGGATCAGCGACGGCGGAACATATTATGGAAGCGCTGTATTTACTGTCGGAGATGAGAATCTGGACGCCGTGTATGTAGACGGACAGGCGGCGGCAGCGTCCGGCGGGCAATATACGATCCCCGCGGATAACGGCAGTCACACGGTCACAGCGTCTGACCTCGCGGGAAATTCCATTACCTTTACCATTTCTGTATACCGCACGTACACCGTGACCTTTGTGGCGGACGGAGTGACAGTGGGAGAACTGACAGTGAATTACGGGGAGAATGTCTCAGCGGACAGATTCCCGCAGATCCCTGCGAAGGAGGGGTATACAGAGTTCCCGCCGTACTGGAGTCCCTCTGGTCTGGAAAATGTGTCATCCGATATGACAGTGACGGCAGTCTATACCCCGGACGGGGCGGAGGGGCCCTCTCAGCCGGGCGCCGGGGGCGGAGACATTCCCAGTAAGCTGGTTGTGGAAAATGGCCTTACGGTTGTGCCGGAGGGTCTGAAAGGCATAGAAGGGCTCGACACGCCGGAGGGGATCAGAGCAGCTCTTGCGGCAGCGCTCACCAGGCTGGGCGTCAGCGCGGGCAGCGGGAATACCGCCCTTTACAATGTGACCATGATGGTGGATCTCAATGACGGGCAGGGCTGGATCCCGGCCGGGCCGGAGCACTTCTCCGCAGACGGGAAGCTGACAGTGACGCTTCCCTATCCGGAAGGGACAGGAAAAGATACGCACAAATTTACTGTGGCGCACATGTTTACTACGGATGCATTCGGCAGGAAGCCCGGGGACGTCGAGACCCCGGCAGTGACCAACACAGACAGCGGGCTACAGTTCGAAGTGACCGGGCTCTCCCCCATCATGGTGAGCTGGGAGGCGGTAAAGGCCCAGGACGTGTCTCAGGGAGCTGAGCAGAACAACACGCCGGCCAAAACCGCAGCGGATACCCCGCGTACGGGAGACACGGCAACGGCGGCGTACGCGGCTCTGCTCTGCATTGGCCTGCTGGCAGCGGGCTTCGCAGTGTGGGCGGGGAAGAAAGCAGAGAGGAAAAGACAGTGACCTCATCCGGGATTCAGCGGGGGCCCCGGATGAAATACCTCTTGACGATTTCCTGTCCGCGCGCTTATAATAGCTTTGTGCATAAATTCACAGAGCAAAGGCGATAACGGAGACAGTAGATCCCTTCCGAACGTTGCAGCGAGCCGGGGACGGTGCAAGCCCGGCACAAGTAGCAGGTGATCGAAGATCACTCCCGAGCCGCGGTATCAGAAACGCAGGAAACACCCTGGCGGAGTAAGGTCCGACGCGGGTCCCGCGTTAAGGGACGCCATATGCGGGGCGCGCAGGAAAAGCTCCAAGTATGATGTAACAGGTGGTTAAAACGAGAGAGATGGCTTTCGTCCTTTTACGGACGGAAGCCTTTTTTTCTCGTTTTGAATGAAATTTCGTTCTGGAGCGGTCCTGCGCGGCGATGTGTCGACGAAGGACCGTAAAAGAACGCCGGCACTTAAAGCGCGTATTTTGCGCTTTTATGTGTCCGCTGCGTTCTGTCCCGGGCGGGAGCGTGTCCGCCGGCGATACATCGCCGCGCAGGACCGGAGACAGAAAGGAAGGTAGACATGTACAAAAAAGTATCAACAGATATGAATTTTGTCGGCCGTGAGAAGGAAGTTGAGAAGTTCTGGGATGACAGCCACATCTTTGAGAAGAGTGTCGAAGAGCGTGAGGGATGCCCGGACTACATCTTCTACGACGGACCTCCGACAGCGAATGGAAAACCACATATCGGGCATGTGCTCACACGTGTCATCAAGGACATGATCCCGCGCTACCGCACAATGAAGGGATACATGGTGCCGAGAAAGGCGGGATGGGATACCCACGGGCTGCCGGTGGAGCTGGAAGTCGAGAAGGCGCTCGGGCTGGACGGAAAGGACCAGATCGAGGAATACGGTCTGGAGCCGTTCATCGGCAAATGTAAGGAAAGCGTCTGGAAATACAAAGGGATGTGGGAGGATTTCTCTGCAACCGTCGGCTTCTGGGCGGACATGGAGCATCCTTATGTAACATACCACAACTCATTTATTGAGTCCGAGTGGTGGGCGTTAAAGCAGATCTGGGAGAAGGAGCTGCTCTACAAGGGCTTCAAGATCGTGCCCTACTGCCCCCGCTGCGGCACCCCGCTTTCCGCCCAGGAAGTGGCCCAGGGATACAGGGACGTCAAAGAGCGTTCCGCGGTCGTAAGGTTTAAAGTAAAAGACGAGGACGCATACATCCTTGCGTGGACGACCACGCCGTGGACACTGCCGTCCAACCTGGCGCTCTGTGTGAACCCGAACGAGGATTACGCGAAGGTAAAGGCAGCAGATGGCTGCACCTACTATATGGCGTACGCCCTTCTGGATACGGTTCTCGGCAAACTCAGCGCGGCCGGAAACGGGGAGGACGGCGCGCAGAGCGGTCCGGCGTATGAGATCCTTGAGACATACAGGGGCACAGACCTTGAGGGCAAGGAATACGAGCCCCTCTACCAGTGCGCGGCAGACGCGGCGGCAAAGCAGAACAAAAAAGCATTTTATGTGACATGCGATACGTATGTGACCCTGACCGACGGTACGGGAGTCGTACACATCGCTCCGGCATTCGGTGAAGACGACGCGAACGTCGGACGCAAATACGGCCTTCCGTTCGTACAGCTTGTTGATGAAAAAGGAAATATGGCAGAGTCCACGCCGTTCGCAGGACTGTTTGTAAAGAAAGCGGACCCGGAAGTATTAAAAGACCTGGACAGCAGGGGACTCCTCTTCGACGCGCCGAAGTTTGAGCACAGCTATCCCCACTGCTGGAGATGTGACACACCGCTGATCTACTATGCGCGCGAATCCTGGTTCATCAAGATGACGGCAGTGCGCGATGACCTGATTGCAAACAACAACACCATCAACTGGATCCCGGAGAGCATCGGCAAAGGACGCTTCGGCGACTGGATCGAAAATGTCCAGGACTGGGGCATCAGCCGCAACCGCTACTGGGGCACACCGCTCAATATCTGGGAGTGCGAGTGCGGTCACATGCATTCCATCGGCAGTATCGCAGAGCTGAAAGAAATGTCCGGCAACTGCCCGGACGACATCGAGCTGCACCGCCCGTACATCGACGCGGTGACGATCAGGTGCCCGAAGTGCGGCAAAGAGATGCACCGTGTGCCGGAAGTGATTGACTGCTGGTTCGACAGCGGCTCCATGCCGTTCGCGCAGCATCACTATCCCTTTGAGAATCAGGAACTCTTTGAAAAACAGTTCCCGGCGGACTTTATCTCCGAGGCGGTGGACCAGACAAGAGGATGGTTCTACTCCCTGCTGGCGATCTCTACGCTGATCTTCAACAAGGCGCCGTATAAGAATGTCATTGTCCTGGGACATGTGCAGGATGAGAACGGCCAGAAGATGAGCAAGTCAAAGGGCAATGCGGTTGACCCGTTCGAAGCGCTGGAGAAATACGGCGCGGACGCGATCCGCTGGTATTTCTATATCAACAGCGCGCCCTGGCTTCCGAACCGCTTCCACGGTAAGGCAGTGGTGGAAGGACAGCGCAAATTTATGGGAACACTGTGGAATACTTACGCATTCTTTGTTCTCTACGCGAATATAGATAATTTTGACGCCACAAAATATACACTGGAATATGACAAACTGTCTGTCATGGACAAATGGCTCCTCTCCAGGATGAACACTATGGTAAAAGCCGTGGACGGCAATCTTGAAAATTACCGGATCCCGGAGGCTGCAAGAGCGCTTCAGGAGTTTGTGGACGATATGAGCAACTGGTATGTAAGAAGAAGCCGCGAGCGCTTCTGGGCGAAAGGCATGGAGCAGGATAAGATCAATGCATACATGACACTGTATACAGCCCTCGTGACCGTCTCCAGGGCGGCGGCGCCGATGATCCCGTTCATGACAGAGGAGATCTACCAGAATCTTGTGCGCAGCATCGATAAGGACGCGCCGGAGAGCGTCCACCTGTGCCTCTTCCCGGAAGTGCATGAGGAGCAGATCGACGCAGAGCTGGAGCGGAACATGGACAATGTCCTGAAGCTTGTCGTTATGGGGCGCGCGTGCAGGAACGCTTCCAATATCAAGAACCGCCAGCCCATCGGCCGGATGTTTGTGAAAGCATCGTTTGACCTTCCGGAATTTTACCAGGAGATCGCCGCTGATGAACTGAATGTTAAGAATATTAAGTTTACTGACGATGTAAGAGATTTTACTTCATACACATTTAAACCGCAGTTAAAGACAGTGGGGCCAAAATATGGTAAAATGCTAGGCGGCATCAAAGCTGCCCTGGACGCGCTGGACGGAAACGCGGCTATGGATGAGGTCAATGAGACGGGAGCCCTGAAACTGGACGTGAACGGGCAGGAGATCACTCTTTTCAGAGAAGATCTGCTCATCGACACAGCCCAGACGGAAGGCTATGTGTCTGAAAATGATAACGGCATTACTGTCGTTTTGGATACGAACCTGTCGGAAGAGCTTCTTGAAGAAGGATTCGTGCGCGAGATCATCAGCAAGGTCCAGACAATGAGAAAGGAAGCGGACTTTGAGGTCATGGATCGGATCCGGTTGACGTATGAAGGGACAGACAAGGCAGAGGCAGTTTTCGAAAAATACGCAGGACAGATCAGCAAAGAGGTATTGGCTGATCAGGTTGTAAAAGCAGAGCCGTCAGGCTTCGTGAAGGAGTGGAAGATCAATGGTGAAGCAGTTACAATGGGCGTGGAAAAGGAAGGAAAATAAAGCGATGTTCAGCAAAAGATTTGAGAAAGAAACATTTAAAGAGACGGTAAAGGATAATGTAAGGACCCTTTACAGAAAGACAGTGGAAGAGGCGACTCCGCAGCAGCTCTTTCAGGCAGTGTCCTATGCGGTAAAGGATGTGATCTTTGACGACTGGTTCGCAACGCAGAAAGTATATGACGAGGCGGACGCGAAAACAGTTTATTATATGTCCATGGAATTCCTCATGGGGCGCGCTCTGGGGAATAACCTGATCAATATGAAAGCGTACAGGGAAGTCAGGGAAGCGCTTGATGAGATGGGAATCGACCTGAATGTGGTCGAGGACCAGGAGCCGGATGCGGCTCTTGGAAACGGGGGGCTGGGAAGGCTCGCCGCATGTTTCCTTGATTCTCTGGCGACACTGAACTACCCGGCTTACGGCTGCGGTATCCGATACAGGTACGGGATGTTTAAACAGAAGATTGAGGACGGATATCAGAAGGAGGTGCCTGACAACTGGTTAAAGGAAGGCAACCCGTTCGAACTGCACAGAGAAGAATACGCGAAAGAAGTACGTTTCGGCGGAAATATCCGTTTTGAGAAAGACCCGGAGACGGGAAAGGATAAATTCATCCAGGAGAATTATGAGTCTGTCCTTGCGATTCCCTACGATATGCCTGTCGTGGGATACGGAAACCATGTGGTAAATACGCTGCGCGTGTGGGACGCCAGGGCGATTACGGACTTCAAGCTGGATGAGTTTGACAGAGGGAACTATCACAAAGCTGTGGAGCAGGAGAACCTGGCGAAGCTGATCGTCGACGTCCTCTACCCCAACGATAACCACTACTCAGGAAAAGAGCTCCGACTGAAACAGCAGTATTTCTTCATTTCCGCCAGCCTTCAGGCGCTGATCGCGAAATATAAGAAGAGACACAGCGATATCAGGAAGCTCCACGAGAAAGTCGTCATCCAGATGAATGATACCCATCCGACTGTCGCAGTTCCGGAGCTGATGCGCCTGCTCATTGATCAGGAGGGGCTGAACTGGGAGGAAGCGTGGGAGGTGACGGCAAAGACCTGCGCGTATACGAATCATACGATCATGGCAGAGGCCCTCGAGAAATGGCCGATCGACCTGTTCTCCAGGCTTCTCCCGCGTATTTACCAGATCGTACAGGAGATCGACCGCCGCTTCCTCATCAAAGTCCGCGAGATGTATCCGGGCGATGAGAACAAAGTGAAAAAGATGGCAATCCTCATGGACGGACAGGTGCGCATGGCAAATATGGCGATCATCGCCGGCTTCTCCGTAAACGGCGTGGCAAAACTCCACACAGAGATCCTGGAGAAACAGGAACTTAAAGACTTCTACCAGATGATGCCGGAGAAATTCAACAATAAGACAAACGGCATCACACAGAGAAGATTCCTTGCCCACGGCAACCCGCTCCTGGCTGACTGGATCACAGACAAGATCGGAGACGGCTGGATCACAGACCTGTCCAAGATCGCCAACTTAAAGCCATATGTAAACGATGAGAACGCAAGGCGCGAGTTCATGCAGATCAAGTACCAGAACAAAGTGCGTCTGGCAAAATATATCAGGGAGCACAACGGCATTGAAGTGGATCCGAGATCCATCTTTGACGTACAGGTAAAACGTCTCCACGAGTATAAGAGACAGTTCCTGAACATCCTTCATATCATGTATCTGTACAACCAGATCAAGGAGCACCCGGAGATTTCCTTCTACCCGAGGACATTTATCTTCGGCGCTAAGGCGGCTGCAGGTTACCTGAGAGCAAAGGAGACGATCAAGCTGATCAACTCCGTTGCGGAGGTGGTGAACAATGACCGCAGCATCAACGGCAAGCTGAAAGTCGTATTTATCGAGGATTACCGTGTGTCCAACGCGGAGATCATTTTCGCGGCAGCAGATGTCAGCGAGCAGATCTCCACAGCGTCCAAAGAGGCGTCCGGCACAGGAAACATGAAGTTCATGCTCAACGGCGCTCCGACATTGGGGACCATGGACGGGGCGAATGTAGAGATCGTACAGGAAGTCGGAGAGGAGAATGCGTTTATCTTCGGACTGAGCTCAGAGGAGGTCATCAACTACGAGAACAACGGCGGCTACAACCCGCAGGATATCTATTTCAATGACTGGGAGCTCAAGCGCGTGGTCGATCAGCTCATGGACGGCACATACTCACACGGCGACCACAATATGTATAAGAACCTGTATAACTCACTGCTCAATACACAGTGCACGGACAGGGCGGATATGTACTTTATCCTGAAGGATTTCCGCTCTTACGCGGAAGCACAGAAGCGGGTCGAAGAGGCGTACCGCGACCAGCAGAGATGGTCGCGCATGGCGATGATGCAGACCGCGTGCAGCGGTAAATTCTCTTCCGACAGGACGATCGAAGAGTATGTCAGTGATATCTGGCATCTGGAAAAGGTCCAGGTCCCGTCCGGACAGGATGACTGAACAGAAGCGGCAGTATGCGGCTGGGAGGAACAGAGGCGGGGAATGACAGAAAACAGGAGGCGGTACTAAATGGAGCGTGATTATCACTTTACGTATGAATATAACTATCCGGTCAGCAGCTCGGACGATCTGTTCGGCGTGATTATGTCAGTTTATCTGATCATCCTTACGCTGGCGCTGCTCTTTGCGCTGGTGGGCTATATCTTTTATTCGGTCGGACTGTATACCATCGGGAAACGGATGGGAAAGGAAAATCCCTGGCTGGCGTTTATCCCTTATGCGAGAGATTACTTTCAGGGCGAGCTGGCCGGGCCGGTCAGGCTGAATAAGAAAGAGATCAGAAGCCCGGGAATCTGGAACCTGGTCATTCCGATTATATCCAGTGTCCTGGCAGGAGGGTCATGGGTGGTCATGAGCCTGGCGGGCGGGCTGATGTCTGCCGCCGGGATATCCGGCAGCGGGAGCGCGGGGATCGCGCTGCTCTTCGTGATCATGATGTACACACTGCTGACCGTGGCGGTGATTGCGGCACGGGCGGCGCAGAAGGTGCTGAAAATTCTGATCAACAAACAGATCCTGGAGCGGTTCACTTCAGGAAATATGGGGCTTGTACATGCGGTGCTGATGATTATAGTGCCGCTTTACGAAGCGTTCTGCTTCTTTGTGATGCGGAATCGGGATTTCAATCCGGGGATGGAGCCAGAGATCACCCCGCCGCCGGCTCTGCTCCCGCCGTCGCCATCGCAGGGCGGACCGCAGGGGCCGGCAGCGACACCGCAGGGGCCGGTACCGACGCCGCCGCCGCCACCGCAGGGCGGACCGCAGGGGCCGGCAGCGACACCACCGCCGCCGCCGTCGCCGTCACAGGGCGGACCGCAGGGGCCGGTACCGACACCACCGACGCCGCCGTCGCCGTCACAGGGCGGACCGCAGGGGCCGGTACCGACACCACTGGCACCACCGACGCCGCCGTCGCCCCCGGAAGCGGACAGGGCTGAGAAAACAGAATGACAGAGGACAGCTCTTCATACAATACAGTATGGAGGGCTGTTTTTTATGGAACGATATGTGATTGAGCAGAAACTGAAATCTTTCGCAGCATTTCTTGTGATCGTTATCCTGCTTCCCTATATTGTCTCTGTGTTCGTAAATGGCGCAGACCTCTCTGCGGAAAGCGGGGGCAGCGCGTTTTATGTAAAGGTAAAAGTGCCGGACACAGAGGAGGCGGACGGCGTTGCCGAGATCGGGTGGACAGACTATCTGGCAGGGATACTTGCCAGAGAAGTGCCGGCTGAGTTTGGGGAGGAGGCGATGAAAGCACAGGCAGTGCTCATCAGGACTCAGATCTACCGGGAACTGAGCAGTTCGGAGGAGAAAATACTTGACATGGATCACATGACGCGTGAGGAGATGAAGAAACAGTGGGGGCAGGAGAAGGCTTCGGAGTATTATGAAAAATACAAACGCGCTGTAGAACAGACGGACGATACGGTACTCATGTACGGGGAAGGGTATGCCTGGACTCCCTTCCATCAGTCGAGCTGCGGGATGACAAGGAGCGCGGAGGAGGTCATGGGGACCGGGGAGTATCCTTATATAGCGGTCCGGGAATGCCCTGACGATAAAGAGGCAGACAATGAGATACAGGTGTTTACTTTTACATACGCACAGATACAGGAAGCCTGCCGGGATTTCCTCGTAGCTGCGGCGGACGGGGAGCAGGCGGAGAAAGGATATACGTTTGCTGATTTTGAGATCATGGCGTATGATTCCGCAGGATATGTCAGCCAGCTCAGGATCGGAGATACGCTCTGTACAGGCGATCAGTTCAGAGACGCCATGGGACTTCCTTCCAGCTCGTTTTCTTTCAGTGAAGCACAGGGAGAAGAGGGAAGCCTCAGGGTCACGACTGCCGGGAACGGCCACGGACTTGGAATGAGCCTGTGGACGGCGGAAAAGCTGGACGAGAACGGGAATACATATGAGGAGATTCTTTCATTTTTCTTTGAGGGTACAGAGATCAGGAAAGATATCCAGGAGACGGAGCTGTTCTGACGCATAAGTCTTCCTGCGGAAAAAGCGCCCTGTAAGAGAACTTTTTCAACGCTTTTTCAAAGCCTGGAATAATACGGATGTTTTCTGGCAAAAATATAGCCAGAGGTGATGACAATGAATAAGAATGAAAGACCCTCCTTCTTAAAGAGAAGGGGCGCTGCGGTCGGCATTGTGATCTGTTTTGTGGCGGTCATTGCTCTGGTAGGGGTATATACTTTTAATAACTATCAGAAGGACATCAGCGAACAGATGGCAAAAGCTGAAAAACAGGCAGAAGAGCTTACAGAGGATAAGACAGAAGAGACGACGACAGACGATATCGTCCTGCCCGAAGCAGGAGGACAGCAGGACGCAGAGGCAGCAGAAGAAGAGGCGGATCCCGGTACGGCGGATGGAGAGGCCGGAGGGCAGGACAGCCCGGGCGCTGACGCCGGAGACGCCGGCGGGGCGGCAGCATCGGGCGCGGATACATCAGGCGTGTGGTTCTCTGAGGAGAGCGTCCTTACATGGCCTGCCAGCGGAGCGGTGATCATGGGATACAGCATGGACCAGACCGTGTTCTTCCAGACTCTGGAACAGTACAGGTATAATCCCGCAATGATCATCAGCGGTGAAGTCGGTGAGACGATTACTGCTTCTGCCGCAGGGATCGTGACGGATATCACGGAGACGGCACAGACAGGCACAACGGTCAGTCTGGATATGGGGAACGGATATACCGCCGTATACGGTCAGCTTACAGATGTAGCGCTCTCGGCAGGCGATTATGTCAATGCGGGGGAGACGATCGGGAATCTCAGTGAACCGACCAAATATTACAGTATAGAAGGCCCGAACCTATACTTTGAGATCCTCAAAGACGGAGAGCCTGTAGATCCTATGAATTTTATGGAATAGCACAGAAGCGGACCGGGCTGAAAAACAGACGGACCGGCAGTTTTTCCTGCCGGGGCCGTCTGTTTTTTCTGTCCGCCCCGCCTTTTCTGTCCGGCCTTACAGTGGACCGGAGAATCCCGCGGAACCATCAGGCCGCAGAATCATGAAATTTTATGGGATCTTAAAATATCATGGAACAGATTTACAAAATCCTGCGGAATGGGATACAATACAGACAGGAGGGCGTTGCTATGGATAAGAAAATACATAAGCGCGGGACGGGAGAGGCGCGGGAAGTGAATTATACTTATATTGTCAGATGCAGCGACGGCACGTTCTATACCGGCTGGACAAATAATCTTGACAAACGCATCCAGGACCATAATGAGGGCAGGGGCGCCAAATATACCAGATCCCGCAGACCGGTCATACTGGAGTATTATGAAGAGTTCTCCACAAGGGAAGAAGCGATGAGCCGTGAATGGGCGATCAAGCATATGCCCCGGGGGAAAAAAGAAGAGATGATCCGCAAAGCGGAGACGGCTGCGGATGTTCTCTGAAAGGAAAAACGGCGGAAAAAGAACGGAGAAAAAGGAAGACGATTTCTGTTGCAGTCACAGATATATATTATGTATAATAAAAAGAAAAAGGAGTAAGGGTTATGAGAAAGTTTACTGGAGTTGACCTCGGCGGAACGAACATACGCGCGGCCATCGTAAGCGAGGACGGCGAGATCCTGACTATGAAGAAATGTGAGAGCCACCCCGAGCGGGGAGCGGAGGCTGTCATGGAGACAATGACGTCCCTGATCGAGAGCCTGGAAGGCTATGAGGAATGCGAAGGGATCGGTATGGGCATCCCCGGACCGATCGATACGGTCAACGGGAAGATTATCGTATCCACAAACCTGCCGAAGCTCATCGGATTTCCGATAGCGGATTACATACAGAAGCATTTCCGGAAACCGGCGTATATGGACAATGACGTGAAAGTTGCCGCGCTCGGAGAAGCAGTGCTCGGCGGAGGGAAAGGGTATCCCATCGTCTACTATGTGACGGTCTCCACCGGGATCGGCGGGGCGCTTGTCATCGATAAAAAAGTGATCAGCGGACAGAACGGACATGCCGGGGAGATCGGAAATATATGCATTGACCGGAACCGGGAGAAATACAATATCCTGAATGCGGGCGCGGTGGAGAATGAGGCAAGCGGTACAGCGATCACCCGCAGGGGGAGAGCCGTATTCGGGGACAGAATCACCAATGCGGGAGATGTTTTCGACCTGGCGAGAAAGGGCGATGAGAAGGCGCTTGAGATCGTGGACTCGATGTCATATGACCTTGCCATGATGTTCAGCGCGATCGGGCATATCATAGATCCGCATGTGTTTGTCGTGGGCGGCGGCGTAATGAAAGGCAGGGACGTCTTCTTTGACAAAATGGAACAATATTACCGCTCCATGATCCATGCGGGTATGCAGTCCGTGGTGTTTAAGGAAGCGGAGCTGGAGGAGCCCGGGATCGTGGGCGCTGCGATGCTCCCGATGACTCAGAAATAAATGTCAGGCAGACGAAGAGACGAGATCATAAATATCCGGAGAAGAGAGACCCGGGAATATGCAAAGGACACTCCTGCATATTCCCGGGTCATTCTTCTCCGGTTCATACTTTTGCTTTGCTGTACAGCTTTACAAAAAAGAGGATTTTAGTAATTTTCAGCCTTTCTCTCAAAATAAGCCCTCGGGTGCGCGCATACCGGGCAGATTTCCGGCGCTTCCTCACCCTCGTAAATGTATCCGCAGTTATTGCATTTCCAGCCGAGAGGAGCCTCGTCTTTAAATGTTTTTCCCTGGCGGTAGTGGTCCAGAAGTCTCTGGTAGCGTTTCTCGTGGGCTGCCTCTACCTGAGCAACGCCGCGGAATTTTGCGGCAAGCTCGGGGAATCCCTCTGCCTCGGCTTCCTCAGCCATCCTCCTGTACATATCAGTCCACTCATAGTTCTCGCCGGCAGCCGCGTCGACAAGGTTTTCCTCTACGCTGCCGATCCCGTGGAACTCTTTAAACCACATTTTTGCGTGCTCTTTTTCCTGATTCGCAGTTTCCTCAAAGATGTTAGCCATCTGTACGAATCCGGCCTTTCTTGCCGCAGAAGCATAGTAGGTATACTTGTTGCGCGCCTGTGACTCGCCCGCGAATGCTTCCATCAGGTTTTTTTCTGTTTTTGTTCCCTCATATTTTGACATAGCAGGACCTCCCGTTTTTTGATTGCCAGTTTCCAGTGACTGAAAATTTTGGAAAAGGCTGTCCCCTCACAATTATGAAATTATAAGGAACAGCCTTTTAAAAATATTTAAGTATGCAGTGATTAGCCGAAGTATCTCTTCAGAAGACCTTCGAATGCCTTGCCGTGACGGGCCTCGTCTCTTGCCATCTCATGAACTGTGTCGTGGATCGCATCAAGGTTTGCGGCTTTCGCACGTTTTGCGAGGTCGAACTTGCCGGCACTGGCTCCGTTCTCAGCCTCTACACGCATCTCAAGGTTCTTCTTTGTGCTGTCTGTAACGACTTCGCCGAGAAGCTCTGCGAATTTAGCTGCATGCTCTGCCTCTTCGAAAGCAGCTTTCTCCCAGTACAGGCCGATCTCCGGATATCCCTCTCTGTGAGCGACTCTTGACATTGCAAGATACATACCTACCTCAGAGCACTCTCCCTCGAAGTTTGCTCTCAGGTCAGCAAGAATGTCCTCGCTTACGCCCTTCGCAACGCCTACGACATGCTCTGCAGCCCATGTCCTCTCACCGGACTGCTCCTGGAATTTTTCAGCCGGAGCATGGCATACCGGACATTCAGCCGGAGCAGCCTCTCCCTCGCAAACATAGCCACATACTGTACATACCCATTTTTTCATGATTTTTGTCTCCTTTTCTTTTTGAAATGTATTTTTATGACTTTTTAATGCAGTCACTGCATTCACCGTAAAACAACGTGGAACTGGAGGTGATGATACCGTCGAACTTTTCCGCTGCGAGGCGGTTTACCTCTTCGATACTGTGCATGTCCAGATCCAGATCCAGTAACCGTCCGCACTTTGTACACAAAAAGTGATTGTGCGGTTCGATCCTTCCGTCAAACCTGTCCGCGCCATCCGGCGTAGAGATCTTTATCGCTTCCCCGATGTCGGTGAGAAGATTCAGATTTCTGTATACAGTGCCCAGACTGATATTTGGGAAATCTTTCTTCACATGCATATAAACCGTGTCAGCGGTAGGATGCTCTTTGGTTGTCATAAGGTAATGTTTGATGGATTCTCGTTGTCTACTGTATTTCAAAGCTGCCAATGGGAATCCCCCTTTCATTTCTAAATGAGAACCGATATCAAAATAATAACAATAACGATTACTGTAATTAGAATATAATACACTTTTTTTATTTTGTCAATGATTATTTGTAATTTTTTATTATTCCTGTTTTCGATGCAGAGAACCATGCTTTAATTTATAATATGAAGATACAGGAACTGCGCATATTTTCGCTATTATGTTACAAAATAATTAACGAATGTATGTAACAGAAAATAAGAATACAGTATTTATCCGCTATATATGTCGGCAAATGTCAACGAGAAGCCGGGAAAATAAGTTGACAATGCAGGATTCTATTGATATAATGCTGATGTAACAAATTTAATAATTATGTAACATTTAGAACTTCCTACGAAAGATAAAGACATGAAATAGAGGAGGTTTTATATGGATAAGACACACATTGGGCAAAAGGTGATCTTTTCTGCCGTAGCAGGAATGATCCTGATCCCGGGGAGGGCGCTTGATGTTTCGGCTGCCGGGAAAACGGAAGAACAGCCGTTTGTGCATGCGTCAGGGATCGAATCGGTACTGGAGAAGTGCTATGAAACAGAGGTGAAAGATAACATTGATCTCTATCTGGTGCCAACAGAAGAGGGAGAGTATTTGAATATGGCATTTTCTGATACAGAAGATTATACCTGTATCAGGAGCGCCCCGGACGAAAACAGCGGCTGGATCGGGAAACTGTATCAGGATTCGGCGGCCCAGGTGCTGGAATACCTGGACGGGTGGACGAAGATCAGATCAGGGTCAGCAGAGGGATATGTGCCGTCGGATTCCCTGATCACAGGCGAAGAGGCTTCTCTGCGTGCGGAAGAGTTTGAGGATCATACGGTCACGGTCACGGCATACGTCCTTAATGTCAGAGCCGGGCAGGGGACCGGAGCGGATATCCTGACGCAGATCAGACTCGGAGAGACATACGAAGTATCAGGAGAACCGGTGGACGGCTGGTATCCGGTCAGAGTCGGAGAGATCGACGGCTGGGTGTCGGGAGACTATGTGACTGAAGCGACTTCTTACTCCTATGGGGAGACGAAGGAGGAGGAAGAAGCAAGACTGGAGAGGGAAGCGCGCGCAGCGGAGGACAGCAGGGCGGCAGAGACAGGCGCCGGGGCAGAAGCCATGCCGGGCGGAAGCGTTACAGGACAGGCAGTGATCGACTATGCATGTCAGTTTATCGGAAATCCGTACGTATGGGGCGGGACAAGCCTGACCGACGGAGCGGACTGTTCCGGATTCGTGCAGTCCGTTTATGCTCATTTCGGCGTGAGTCTGCCGAGGACCACCTATGAGATGGAAAACTCAGGATATGCTGTGAGCTATGGGGAGGCGCTTCCCGGAGACCTGATCCTCTATGACGGCCATGTGGGGCTGTATATGGGGGACGGCACGATCGTCAACGCCATGAACGAAGCGGACGGCATCGGAATATGCAGCGCCACATATGCAAACATCATTGCCGTAAGACGGGTCTTGTAAGAAGCTGGAAACAAATGGAAAAACGGGCTGTACTTCAGATGAAAAGTACAGCTCCTTTTTTCGACATAAACAGCGTATAAATAAGCAAAGTGCACAAAAATGTTTTTATTTGTAAAAAAGAGTCGAAATTACGGGAAAGGAAGTTTTCAACTTATCCACATCTGAACCCGTGTAAAACGTGGAAAAAGCAAGGATTTCCACAAAGTTATCCACATTATCCACATAAAAACATGTGTTTTTGGTGAATTACTCAGAAGTAAAAAAAGAACGGACGTTTTGGTGAGTTGTCATGAAAATGTAAAATTGTCGGAAAAAATCGGATTCATTATTGACTTTTGAGTATTCAAAAAACAACTATATGGGTACAGACAATTCTGAAAATTCAAAAATATACTGCGCGGTTATCCTCCGCATGAAAGGAGAGCTATCCCGGAAAAGTTATCCCCCGCATAAAAGAAAAAACGTTGTTGATAATTTATCCGGCAGGGCTTATAATAAAAGCCACTGAAAATTATTATTAAAAAGGAGGAAACAGAAATGGCTCAGATTTCTAAAGATACAAAAATCGGAGAACTGCTCAACATTTATCCGGAGTCTGCATCGATCCTGATGGAGATCGGAATGCACTGCCTCGGTTGCCCGGCTTCTCAGATGGAGACACTCGAGGAGGCGGCAATGGTACATGGTATCGACAGCGCTCTTCTGGTTGAAAAAATCAACGCGGCCATGGCGGCGGCAGGGAACTGATATCAGAGAGAGTATAAAAGACAGACAGTATAGAGCATAAGAAATCCCCCGGCGGTCTGACTGCGAGTCAGGCTGTCCGGGGGATTTCTGATATCCGGATTTTATAATGCGGATAACTTTTGTACGGCGTCTGCTGAAATGACAGTGTCACAGTGCTCTTCCAGAAAGGCAAGGACAGATGGCTCTGCCTTTTCGGGTGAACTGTATTCGGAAAGCATGTTGCAAATCTTGTTAAATTCGTTAGAGGAATGATCCGACGGCGCCAGGGCCAGTATATATATTCCTGTGCTTTCGTCTTTGTATAATGTATTGGCGCCTCTGTATACCGAAGCGAGCAGGCGGGACGCCCGAATCACGCTGTCAAGTGTTTCGAAAGAAAAGAGGCGTACTGTGAATGCGGGGGCGCTGGTTTCCGGCTCAGAAGAGGGAGCGCCGGCAGCCGCTTCCTTTACCCTGTTAAGGAGGCTGAGGAATTCATCCGCACCCTGAAGCTTTTCAAGAGCCTCCAGATTCAGAGGATCTGTGTCGCCGGACGGCGTGAATTTGGAAAAACGCGTATCCAGTTCTTCCGGATCTTCGACCTTTGTGATAATGAGTACGATCGAATCCGCAGAAGAGGGGATCGCCTCTATCATCAGGGGGATGTTCTCCGCTTCAAATCCAAAATCAAAGGATGCCTGCTGCATCATATCGCGAAATAAAGATTTTGCCTTCTCTGTTCCATATGCCAGCTCGCTCAGTTTCAGATGACGGGCTGCAAGATCAGCATGTGTCAGCGTACAACGAATCTGATTTTCATTGAGTTTCTCAATCTTCATACAATCACATCCTTATACTATATAAGATAATATGCGCACAAAATAAATTTGGATACATATTCTCAACATTAGTATAAACAAAAATCAATGCGATGTAAAGACAAAATTCCAGACACACAGGTTATCAACGAATTCACATAAGTTATAAACAAAAAACACATTGATATCCGGAGAACGCAGTTCTATAATGGCACTTACAAAAGATGGTATCCCTGATAAGTAAATACAGTACGAAAGGAGAGAAGCAGAGGAAATGAGAAGCCGCTGCGGATCAGACTGTCTTTTGTCCCGCCGCCGGACCGAGAGTATGTCACGGGTACTTCCTTATAACGATGCAGGCGGGGTACACTATTTATCACGATCCGCGGAGGAAAGGAGTATACGCAGGATGAAAATGGATGAAACAGTTTATAGGGATATGTTTGCGGAGCTGGAGGGATATGAAAAGAGAGGCATTGATATCTCGCTTGACGGATATCATGCCAGCGCGCTCCAGATCGTAACTGCCCATATGATGAAAGAGGAAGGCACATATATGCGCGATTATGACATTGACCGCGAGGGATGCATCGAAGCGCTCAGGTTTACTGATATCAATGAACGCAGCCGGGCAGAGAATACCCCTTGAAGCCGGACGGGCTGTTACATATGTAGTTTTCGCAGCTGTTTAAAAACTTCCGAAACAGGCAAATTATTAATGACGTATGATGAAAATATGTTATAATGATTCCTGATAGGAGGTGCGGCATGGACGAAAGAGGAAGAAAGGGCATGTCTCCGGGCCGGACCGGCACAGGCGACGCGCGAAGGAGACCCCCTGGAGGAAACGATCGGAGACCGGAGCGCAGCGCCCCCGGACCGAACGGGCGGACGCGGAGACGGAGCAGCAGAGCGAGGAGAAGGCGGCGGAATGCAGTCATAAGGTGGCTGATTTTTATTATACTGATTATAGCGGCCGCCGGGGGTTTCGTATTCTGGAAAAAATACGGCCCATCAAATGAGAGAGCTGATCTGAACGAATATTATGAGCTGGAAGCGAAAGACGACGTTGCTGTGGTAATCAATAATAACGTGGTCAGAAGTGAGCCGCCGTCAGCAGAGGAGGGCGCTTCTGAGACGCCGGCGCCGGGAAAGATCATCGACGGACAGTATTATATCGAATACTCTGTTGTCCGGGACCGGATCAATAAGCGGTTCTACTGGGATCCGAATGAGAATGTCCTGCTGTACACCCTGCCGGGGGGCAGCGTTTCGGTAGAAGTCGGCAGCAAAGAATACACAGATATAACAGAGCGAAAGAGCGAAGAGTATGTGATCCTGAAGACAGAAGGCAGGACAGCATATATTGCGCTTCCATTTATCCAGACGTATACAAATATGGAGTACGCTGTTTATGATGAGCCTGTGCAAAGGGCAGTCATCACATGCAGCTGGGGCGAGACTCAGACCGCCAGTATTAAGCGCGACACGCAGGTGAGATATCAGGGCGGGGTAAAGAGCCCGATCCTGACGGATGTGAAAAAATCAGACAAAGTGACCGTGCTGGAGGACGAAGATGACTGGATGAAGGTCGGGACAGAGGACGGATTTGTCGGGTATGTCCGGACGGGAGACCTCAGGGATATCGCGGTGGAGACGATATCCAGAGAGTTTGAAGAGCCGGTTTATACGAATATCACCAGAGACTATACGGTCAACATGGCATGGCACAATGTGTCCAACACAGATGCGAACGGCTATATACTTCAGACGATCGCAGGGACGAAAGGACTTACGACGATAGCGCCTACGTGGTTCAGCCTGAGCGATACAGAAGGGAATATTGCCTCCCTCGCTGATCCTGATTACGTCAATTATGCCCACCAGTCCAACATCGAGGTGTGGGCAGTTCTGAGGGACTTTCACGGAGGCATCAGTTCCTATGATGAAACGTATGAGGTGCTCAGCTATACCTCAAAGAGAACGAGGGTCATCAACCAGGTGATCGCTGAAGCGCTCCAGTCCGGAGTGGATGGTATTAATCTGGATTTTGAGCTTATATCTGCGGAATGCGGAGAGCATTATATCCAGTTTGTCCGCGAACTGTCTGTCAAGTGCAGGCAGAACGGGCTGGTTTTCTCAGTAGACAACTATGTGCCCCAGCCGTACAATGACCATTATGATATCGAAGAACAGGGCGTGGTTGCAGACTATGTCATGATCATGGGCTACGATGAACATACGGAGGGCTCGTACCAGGCCGGCTCTGTGGCGTCTCTCGGTTACCTTGAGGACGGTATTGCGGAAGCGCTGAAAGCAGTGCCGGCTGAGAAGCTGGTGGCCGGCGTTCCATTCTTTACGCGCCTGTGGTTTGAAACTCCGAAGACAGAGGAGGAGCTGGCCGCGGAGGAGGGAACAGAGGCTGCGTCCTATCCCAATAACGTGACGAGCTATGCCTATGGTATGGAGGAAGCGGCAGAGATCGTGTCGTCAGCCGGTGTGCAGACAGAATGGGATGATGCGGCAAAACAAAATTACGCTCAGTGGGAGGCCGACGGCGGCGTCTATAAGATCTGGCTGGAAGACGGGCAGTCCCTGGAGGAAAAGCTGAAAGTGATCAAAGCAAACAACCTTGCCGGCGTGGCAGAGTGGAGCCTTGGCATGGAGGATTCCAGCGTATGGGATCTGATTCTTCAGTATGTAAACTGAGCGGAAAGCAGACAGCGGACTTTTGTTAAAATGCATATCGCATAGAAAGAGACATCCTCTTTTTGCATATATATTGATATATGTGAAAGGGGGATGTTTTTATGAGAAAGAAAGCCGGTACTTTAGCGGCGCTGGCAGCTCTTGCCGGTCTGATTTTTCTATGCCAGGCGGGGAGCGGATTTTTGAGGAAAGAACTCGGCGATGCGCAGGAGATGTCGGGGAAAGCATCGGGCAGAGAAAACCGCCTGATCATAATAGATCCCGGACATGGAGGACTGGATGCCGGGAAGGTAGGTGTGAATGGAAAAGAAGAGAAGGAAATCAACTTAAATATTTCTTTGAAAATTCAGAAGTTATTAAAAGAACAGGGGGTCAAGGTGATAATGACCCGTACTGAAGATGAGCGTCTTGCGGATAATCAGGTGGAGGATCTGAAGGCCCGCGTGACTGTTATGAATAAAGAAAAGCCGGATCTTGCTGTCAGCATCCATCAGAACAGTTATCATGAGGAGTCGGTAAGCGGAGCGCAGGTATTTTATTATACAGATTCCGGCCAAAGCGAGCGGGCAGCGTCGGTCATTCAGGAAGCGCTCAGAGAGACGGATCCCGAAAATACAAAAAAACCAAAAGGAAACAATACATATTACATATTGAAAAAAACAGAGGCGCCTGTGGTCATCGTTGAATGCGGTTTTCTGAGCAACTATGAAGAGGCGGAAAAGCTGGCGGACGGGGAATATCAGCAGGAGCTGGCAGAGACGGTTGTTAAGGGGATCATGGAGTATCTGGAGGGGGAGTGAAAAAAGGATGCAGGGCGGCGCAGAGATTCGGGGGAGATTCGGGTCGTCCCGGGGCGTATAAAAGAGTTTTTTTTTGATGGGAATAATGATATAATAAAATCCATGGAGACTCAGATAAGAAAAACAGATAAAAACAAAATCGATCAGACGATCATACAGGAGGCCGGAGCCATACTGAGAAAGGGCGGGCTGGTCGCCTTTCCAACAGAGACTGTCTATGGGCTCGGCGCGGACGCTCTCAGAGAGGAGGCGGCGCTAAAGACTTATGAGGCAAAGGGCCGGCCGTCGGATAACCCTCTGATCGTGCACATTGCGGAGTTTGAAGATTTAAAGAAGATCGCGGTAAATATTCCGGCGAAGACGGATATTCTGGCCGCCCATTTCTGGCCGGGACCGCTTACCATGATCTTCGAAAAAAGTGCGGCCGTACCATACGGAACGACGGGGGGACTTGATACGGTGGCAGTAAGAATGCCTTCAGACCCTGTGGCGCGGGAGCTGATCCGGGCTGCAGGCGGCTTTGTATCTGCTCCAAGCGCAAATACCTCCGGGCGTCCCAGCCCGACCACGGCGAAACACGTGGCAGAGGATCTGGCGGGGAAGATCGACATGATTCTTGACGGAGGAGATGTGGAAATAGGGCTGGAATCCACCATACTGGATATGACAGTCACTCCGCCGATGATCCTCCGGCCCGGGGCGATAACTGCGGAGATGCTCGAAGAGCTGATCGGGGAGGTGAGCGTGGATGAGACTGTGCTGGGCGACGAGAGTGAAAAGGCGCCGAAGGCTCCGGGCATGAAATACAGGCATTACGCTCCGGAAGCAAAACTGTTTGTCGTGGAGGGGGATCTCAGAGAGGAGATCCTGGCGATAAGGCAGCTTGCTTACGCGGCCCACAGGGAGGGGCGGCGCATCGGAGTGATCGCCACGGCCGAAACGCTTCCCTTCTATAAATATGGGGTCATAAAGAGCGTGGGAACAAGAGAAAATGAAAAAACGATCGCCCGGAGTCTGTACCGCGTGCTGCGGGAATTTGACGAAGAGGGTGTGGAGACGATTTACAGCGAGTCTTTTGCCGTGCAGGGGATGGGCAGAGCCATCATGAACCGTCTGGAAAAGGCGGCGGGGCACCTGCGGATATCCGCGGCGGCGGTGGTGAAGCGGCAGAAGTACCGCCGTGTTACTTTTGTGAGCGGGACGGACTCGGCCAGAGCGCCCATGGCGGCGGAAATCCTCAGGCAGTATGAGCTGAAACAGGAGTATGTCGTGGATTCCAGAGGTTTGGTCGTGCTGTTCCCCGAACCGGCGAATCAGAAGGCTGAGGCAATCATGAAGAGCGCGGGGATGACGCTGGGCGATCATGTATCGCGGCAGTTTGATGAGGAAAACCTTCAGGAAGATACGCTGATACTTACTATCGAAGAGTCTCAGAAGAATAAGCTCCTTGCGGAATACGGGATGGAATATCACATCTATAGCCTGAACGAATTTGCCGGAGACAGCACGAAGATACCGGATCCGTATGGACAGCCGCTGACCGCATACGGGGAGTGCTTTGAAGTTCTGCGCGTGCTTGTCCGGAAGCTTGCAGAAAAATTAGATTCACTTGTGGAGGAAGAAATATGACAGGAAAAGTAACGATCATGGATCACCCGCTGATTGCGCATAAGATCAGCTATATCAGGCGGGAGAGCGTAGGGACAAAGGAATTTCGGGAAATGATAGGTGAGATCGCGCAGCTTATGTGCTATGAAGCCACACGGGATCTGAAACTGAAAGATGTGAGGATCAAAACACCGATCGCTGAGATGACGGGAACAGAACTGGCGGGAAAGAAGCTTGCGATCGTACCGATCCTCCGCGCGGGAATCGGGATGGTGGATGGAATGCTCTCCCTGATACCTGCGGCGAAAGTCGGACATATCGGCCTGTACCGTGATCCTGAAACGCTGGAGCCTGTAGAGTACTACTGTAAGCTTCCGGCAGACTGCAGCGAACGGGAAGTGTTTGTGGTCGATCCCATGCTGGCTACGGGCGGATCCAGCTCCGCGGCGATCCGTATGCTGAAGGAAAAGGGAGTGAAGAATATCCGCTTCCTGTGTATTATAGCCGCGCCGGAAGGGCTGAAGCGTATGCGGGAGGAACACCCGGATGTGGATATTTATATCGGGGCGCTGGACGAAAGGCTGAACGACCACGGCTATATCGTACCCGGGCTGGGAGATGCGGGAGATCGTATTTTCGGGACGAAATAAACAAAGGAGATGGAAAAGCGATGGCAGAACGGACAGAGAAAAGACTGGATTATTTAAAGTGGGACGAGTATTTTATGGGCGTGGCAATGCTTTCCGGCATGCGCTCAAAGGATCCGAATACACAGGTGGGATGCTGTATTGTCAGCCCGGATAATAAAATTCTGTCAATGGGTTACAATGGTTTCCCGATCGGCTGCTCGGACGATGAATTCCCGTGGGCGAGGGAGGGGGACGACCCGCTGGAGACGAAATATGTTTACTCTACTCACAGTGAGCTGAACGCTATTTTGAATTACAGCGGCGGAAGCCTTGCGGGAGCGAAGCTTTATGTCTCTCTCTTCCCCTGCAACGAGTGCGCCAAAGCGATCATCCAGGCCGGGATCCGGGAGGTTATCTACGACTGCGATAAATATGCGGACACACCAGGCGTGATCGCGTCTAAGAGAATGATGGACGCTGCCGGAGTGAAATATCATAAATATAACAGAACGAACAGAAAGATAGAGATCGAGTTATGATTCGCGCAGTAGATGTAAAAGAGATCACGGAAAATATTAAGGAGATGTGCATTGAGGCAAATCATTTCCTTGCCCCCGATATGGGGCGGGCTCTGGAGCGGGCGGCGGTTTCGGAGAAATCTCCTCTGGGCAGGCAGATCCTGAGTCAGCTGAAAGAAAATCTTAAGATCGCGGCTGAGGATATGATCCCGATCTGTCAGGATACGGGGATGGCAGTCGTGTTCGCGGAGGTGGGGCAGGATGTGCATCTGGAGGGCGGGAGCCTTGAAGATGCGGTGAATGAGGGAGTGAGGAGAGGTTACGCGGAGGGGTTTCTGAGAAAATCCGTTGTCAGGGACCCTCTGCTCCGTGATAATACAAAAGATAATACGCCGGCTGTTATCCACACGAAGATCGTGCCCGGAGCACGGCTGAAGCTTACCGTTGCTCCCAAAGGGTTTGGCAGCGAGAATATGAGCCGCATTTTTATGCTCAAGCCGGCAGAAGGCATAGAAGGAGTGAAAAATGCGGTGCTTACCGCCGTGGGGGACGCCGGCCCGAATGCATGTCCCCCTATGGTGGTCGGCGTAGGGATTGGAGGTACGTTTGAAAAATGCGCTCTTTTAGCGAAGGAAGCATTGACAAGAGAGGCGGGCAGCCATTCTCCTCTGCCGCATATAAAAGCGCTAGAAGAAGAGCTTCTGGATCAAATCAACGGGCTCGGAATCGGCCCTGGCGGCCTGGGAGGCACTGCAACGGCATTGGCTGTAAATATCAACACATATCCCACGCATATCGCGGGACTTCCGGTGGCGGTAAATATCTGCTGCCATGTGAACCGTCATATAACGCGTGTGATTTAGGGCCGGCAGGCTCAGACGTCCGGGAGCCCCGGTATAATCCGGAAAATTTTTTACAGAAAGGATATTCTCATGGAGAAGCATATCAGAGTACCTGTGGATAAAGAGACTGCGAAATCTCTGAGCGCCGGCGACTATGTGTATCTGACCGGTACCGTTTATACAGCGCGGGACGCGGCGCATAAAAGAATGGAGGAGGCGCTGAGAGAAGGCGGGGCATTGCCGTTTGATATAAAGGGGCAGGTCATTTATTATATGGGGCCGTCCCCGGCGCGGGACGGGCGGCCGATCGGTTCTGCAGGTCCGACAACTGCAAGCCGCATGGATAAATATACCCCCCGGCTGCTGGATATGGGGATGGGCGCGATGATCGGAAAAGGAAAGCGCAGCGCTGAGGTGATCGACGCGGTGGCCAGGAATGGCGCTGTGTATTTTGCGGCTGTAGGAGGCGCGGGGGCGCTTTTGTCCAAATGTATCACTTCATCTGAGGTGATCGCTTATGACGACCTGGGAACGGAAGCCATCCGGCGGCTCCGTATTGAAAATTTTCCGGCCATTGTAGTCATTGACAGTAAAGGCGGCGACCTTTATAGGACTGCGGCGGAAGAATACAGGCATTCGGAGGGCGGGGATCAATGAAACGTATTTTAATGATGGTGCTGAGAAATCTTTATATGGTGCCTTATGGCTGGATTCGTCTCTGCTACAGGGCCGCGCATGTGGATAAATATACGGAAGAAGATATGTACTCGTTTCTCCGGTGGATCGATCTCAGGGCGAATAAGGGGGGGAATGTACATATTGACGCTCACGGGCTGGAAAATATTCCGGCACAGGACGGATTTATGTTTTTCCCGAATCACCAGGGCCTGTATGATGTGCTCGCTGTTATAGAAGCAAGCCCCCGTCCGTTTTCTGTCGTGGCGAAAAAAGAGATTGCAGAGATCCCTTTTCTGAAGCAGATTTTCTCATGTATGAAGGCGTTTATGCTGGACCGGGAAGACGTGCGCCAGGCAATGCAGGTGATCGCGAATGTGACCGGAGAAGTCAGGAAGGGCAGAAACTATCTCATCTTTGCGGAGGGCACAAGGTCAAAGAATGGAAATCGTGTGGGAGCGTTTAAGGGCGGAAGCTTTAAAGCGGCAACAAAGGCCCGGTGCCCCATTGTGCCGGTGGCTCTGATCGATTCTTTTAAACCGTTTGACGTAAATTCGATAAAACCGGTGACCGTTCAGGTGCATTTCCTTAAGCCGCTTTTATATGAAGATTATAAAGATATGAAAACAACGGAGATTGCCGCGCTTGTGGAAGAGCGTATACAGCATGTGATCGACGAGAATATAAAGTGAGAACCATGAAGAACGCCTGCTTTCCGGTTCCGCCGCACAGACAGGAACAGACAGGAACTGATCGGAACAGGGGAAAAGGGTATTGACAGTTTTCCGGGAATATGGTATTTTTAAAAAGTTCTCGGGAATAGTCTGGGGGATTAGCTCAGTTGGGAGAGCGCCTGCCTTGCAAGCAGGAGGTCACGAGTTCGACTCTCGTATTCTCCATTTCCAGATGGGAGATCATTCAGAAAAGGACCGGCTTTTATGAGGTATAAAAGCCGGTCCTTTTTTGAATTATATGTGAAAAGAACTGTACGCTGTATGAAGAATAGTGTAAAATTATGAAAGGTGATTAATTCAGTATTGGAGATGACGGCTATGAAAAAGAAAGTGTTGATTTTAATGTTGGCGGCCGTGTTCTGCATATCTGGATGCGGGGGAAAGGATGAGCCCGCGGCATCGGCTACGGATGAGGTGGACCAGTACGCAGAGCAGATGGAAGATTCAGGAAAGCAGGGGATCATCGCGCCAAGTGAAGCGGTGAAGAAGCTGTTTTTAAAGACATGGAATGTAGACGGCGGAAATGACGTCTACACAATGGAAGAAGACGGAACTGGCACGAAAAATGACGCGCCGTTTACATTTGAATGTGGGTTTGACGAGGAGAATAATATAACGCTGGAGATCAGGATGACTGACTCTGGCGAGACAGAGCTCTATGCGATCTCGTCTGATGAGACGGGATACGGTTTTCTCCTTGATTCACTGAACGGAGGAAGGGATATCCGTCTTATTCCGTCTGATCTTGAGTTCCTGGATATGGGAGACGGGCGTGCGGCAGGGATACTCGGCGAGTGGAGCGACCAGAGTGGAAACACGTATATATTTTCGAAGGATAACAAGGTTACTGTCAGAGGAACCGGAAATGATACAGAAGGAACCTACAGCGCAGTGCAGGATGCAGAAGGCACGCTTCTTCTGAAGCTTGTTGTGCCCGGAGGTTCACTGGAGTTTGCGTATACTCTGAATGAGGACAACAGCCAGATCGAGCTGTGCAGCCCGGGGACGGATATAGTGCATGTGTGGTCCAGAGAATCGTTTTAACAGACAAAAGGGAGCAGCTCCCGGGCCGGTTTCCCGGAGCAGCCTGCGGGCCAGGCTGGCAGCCGCGGTGCTCCTTCTGATACTCAGCGCGTCGCTGATGATACTCGCGGCAAACCGCCCCCAGTTCGCGGAGTGGTATTCTGAAAATATATACCCTGTCTTTGTGAATACCGCCGGGCGGCTGTGGGGCTTCTTTCCATTTTCGGTATCAGAGCTCCTGCTGTATATACTCACAGCGGCATTTCTGATATCCCTGGCCAGGATGCTCAGAAGTGTTGTCAGAAATGCTGACAGAAGGACTGCCGGAGGGGAGGACGGCGGCAGCAGGGAGCTTCGCGCCGGGACCGGCAGCGCCGCGTCCTGGCTGTCCTGTCTCCTTCTGGCGGCGGGGATCCTTGCATTTGTGTATACCCTGTGCTGCGGAATCAATTATCACAGGAGATCCTTTTCTGCGGAGGAAGGAATCGTCACTTATAGATACACCGTACAGGACTTAAAGGACGTCTGTCTGTGGCTGACTGAGGAAGTCAACGCCCTTTCCGGGGAGGTGGACCGCGATTCCGGCGGCGCGATGGCGGTGGAATCGCGCGAAGGAGAGGGTGCGGTCGAGGCGATGCAGGAACTGGCGGAGAAGTTCCCTTCATTAGAAGGATACTATCCACGGCCGAAGAAGCTGATCGTCTCAGAAATTCTCTCTTATCAGGGACTGACCGGTATTTACTCGCCGTTTACTGTGGAAGCAAATTTTAATGGGGATATGACAGCTTACAATATTCCCTTTACGGCCTGCCATGAGCTCTCTCATCTGAGAGGGTTTATGCAGGAGGAGGAAGCGAATTTCATCGCATTTCTTGCCTGTACAGGGTCGGAGCGGACAGATTTCCAATACAGCGGATATCTTTCAGGATGGGTGTACTGCATGAACGCGCTGTACCGGGCGGATCAGGAGAGCTGGCGGGAGGTGAGACCGCTCCTCGCAGAGGAGGCGGAACCGGACCTGGAGGCGAACGGCGCCTTTTGGGACGCATATGAGGGCAGGATATCGGAGACAGCGGACAGGATCAATGATACATATCTCAAAGTAAACGGGCAGGCGGACGGAGTGCGGAGCTACGGCAGGATGGCGGATCTGATCGTGGCGTATTTTCAAAAATAAGAAGGAGACAGGAGAGAGATGTTTTTACATCTGCTCCTGTCTCATTTTTAAAAGTATCCTGTTAGTTTTTACTTTCCAATTAGTTCATTGAGTATAGTTTCGGTCTCTTCCGGTGTATAGAACATATCTTCTTTCAGATTTTCACAGAAATCATAGAATGTAAAGAGAAGCCCCGGCTCCTCGATATTGAAATAGACCGGCTGCCGGGTATAAGGCGATGAAAACATCAGATACCCATTCTGCTGATTGACAAACATATACAGTTCGTGCTCTGGACTTCCAATCAATTCTTTCAGCATCCGGTAGTGTCCGTTCCTGCATGACTGTATCAGTTTCCGGATCAGGCTGATCCTGTCATGCATATCAAAGGGCAGGTACACATCCTGCGGATATTCCCCGATCCTTCCGGTCTCCAGAAAATGTCTGACGCCGTCGTATGAAAAGATACATGCGGTCTTTCCCTGCTCCTGCCAGACGTTCATTTCCCTGATGTACACTTGAAAACGATCGATAAAAGCCGAGCGGAACGACGAGTCAATGGTGATATATTTTTCAGCCATAGGCAGTGTGATAAAAGGCGTGAAGCAGGGTGTCATCTGAAAGCAATAGCCCGGGCCGCATTCCCGGAGAAAGCTCTGGGCATAATCCAACTGCTCCGCAACGTTGCTGATCTGCTTGAGCAGGACAGTCGATGCCTTGCGGTAATCGGTAAACATATCCGAGAACATCCTGTGCGAAGCGTCAGAACGTATGACATATCCTCTGTCCAGTCCGGCAGTCAGAAGGCATACGCATTCGGATGTGATGACCATGTATGGAAACAGTGTAAGCTTTCCGGTCCTGGCTGAGATGTCATCATAATAGTAGAAACATTTGTAATGCGGGCAGCTTCCGTACAAAGGCAGGATCTGCTTCAGACAGTTCAGGTTATAGTTTTTCTGCGGCTGCGTTGTCTCTGAATTATTATTCAGACAGATGATATGCTCAATATGCGTTTCTGCATCAGGCTGGCTCCCTGCATGGATCAGGTCGATCAGGAAAGAGGCGTCAGGCTGGACCAGAAGCTGGATGTGTCCGTCTGTCTGTCGGCTCATTTCCGATGATATCATACGAAAGAGAGCCTGTCTGACCTCAGCCGGAGAAGCGAGCAGTGCGGTCTCCTGACCACCGGCGGGCTGACCCTCTCCATATTTAAAGGAAGGAAGAGCCTCCGTGGAGAGTATGAATTCTGAAAAGAAATTCATAACATCCCTGCGCCGGTAGTAGTTATCATAGCCGGTCACTGTGATCTGATATGCTTCTTCCAGCTCCTGCTCTTCAGCAGGAGAAAGGTGCATGAACCGCGCCATCTTATGGACCATTTCAAGAGAAGTCGGTTTTCTCTTGCCGTTTATGATCTTGTACATATTCGAGCGGTCAATACCGCAGTATTGTGCCAGTGCATATGTTTTTATATTTTTTCCGTGAACATGCCTGGAAAGAACATATGAAAATTCCGACATAGTTATCCCCCTTCACAGCAGATATAGGAAGCCGTTATCATTCCGAAAGCGGCGGATTGCCTAAAAATACCTGAGGGAGGGGGTATATAAAGGCGAAAAAAATTATCTCCTCCCGACAGGTAAACTAAAACAAACTACATTATATGAAAAAGAGTATAAAAAATCTATAAAATGCGTGAAAAAAACGTGACCACAAAAGGTGACACATATTGAGAGACAAGGGTGGAAATCCGTAAAATAGACACAGAATGACAAAATATTACATTTTACAGGAGGGCTAAAGTATGGGCAAAAAGTTTATCAAAAAACTGCTGGTACTTATGGCGGCGATGTGCATGGTGATAGGGATGGCCCTGCCCGTGCAGGCAGCAGAAGGCGATGAAGCCGGCACCGCAGTAACAGCAACTACGGAGGATCCGGCGAACGGTATCCTGCAGGTAATGCTCGCTTATGAGGATGACGGAGGACAGAGGACTTACTTTACAGGAGGGACCTGTTTCCTGATCAATGAAGAATATGTAGTGACCAACAAGCATATCTTTGATCTCGATGTGGTTGATTCCGCGACAGGGCTTACAACGCGTGACATTATCATGGCGACTCTGGGGCTGGATGAACTGCCGGACAATGATCCGCATCTGAAGCTTTTTGTATTTGCGAACCGCGATACAAACGTGGAGGCGACAGTCCATGAGAATGCGCAGAGCGATGTTCTGGATTTTGCAGCTCTGCAGCTTTCAGAGAAGATCTACGGAAGACAGCCGCTCGTTCTTGGCGACAGCGATTCGATCGTCCAGAGAGATAACGTATATGCATATGGTTTCCCGGCTGATTCGATTTCCAACAAGAACTTCAATACAAAAGACGATGTGTCAATCTCATCAGGAATCGTTTCCAAGGTGACTGTGACAGGAAGCGTAGATATCATCGAGCATACGGCACAGTTGAATAACGGAAACTCAGGTGGACCGCTTCTCAATGAAGCAGGCGAAGTCGTAGGTATCAACGAGTTCATCGTAGACCAGAAGAACTACTCGATCCAGATCAATGCGATCAAAGAGATCCTTGATACATGGGGCATCCCGTATACGGGAGGTACAGGCGGAAGCACCGGCGGCGGTACAGAGCCGACAGAGCTGACAGTAGAAGATCTTCAGGCCAAGATCGATACGGCAAAGGCACTGAGCCTTGACGGATATACAGAAGAGAGCGTAAAGGCGTTCCAGGACGCTATCGCCGAGGCAGAGAGTGTAGCAGCGGGCAATCCGGATTCCGCGGCGATCGAGTCGGCGATCAATGATCTCTCAGCAGCACAGAGCGGACTTATAAAACCGGAACCCGAACCGGAACCTGAACCGGCAGAAGGACCGAACTGGTTCCTGATCGGCGGCATCATCGCTATCGTAGTGATCGTGATCGTTGTCGTAGTGATCATTATTGTTGTGGTAAACGGCAATAAGAAGAAAAAAGCAAAACAGGTTCCGCCGGTACAGCCAAAAGCAGTGCCGCCGGTACAGCCAGTACAGCCGAACACACCGCCGGTATCTCCGGTACAGCCGGGCGGATATCCGACAATGCCGCAGGACGATGGAGCAGGAGAGACAACACTCCTTGATTCCGGAGCAGGAGAGACAACACTTCTTGGCGGCGGCATGGGCGGCGCTTACCTGATCCGCAAGAAGAACGGCGAGAAGATCCCGATCACATCACAGAACTTTGCGATCGGGAAAGAGAGAAGAAGAGTCAACTACTGCATCTCCGATAATACATCGGTCAGCAGATACCACGTAGTTATCATGAAGAAGGGCTCTGACTACTATGCGGCAGATCAGAAGTCAAGTAACTTTACTTTTGTAAATGGAGTACAGCTCAACCCGTATCAGGAGACGCTGCTGACTGACAGGTCTACGCTTAAACTCTCGGATGAAGAGTTTGAATTTCACGTATCATAACAGATAAACGGGTGGAAAAAGATGGAATTTCTGAGTGCTGTACATACAGATAAAGGGATAAAAAAGAATACAAATCAGGATTCTGTCTTGATCAAAGAGGCGATCACGGACCACGGCAAAGTTTTCTTTGCCGCGGTCTGTGATGGTATGGGCGGTCTCGCGAAAGGCGAGGTCGCCAGTGCCACTCTGGTCAGGGCTTTTTCAGATTGGTTTGAAAACAGATTTCCGGTGTTCCTGTACGAGAAGAGGACTGCGGACGGGATCGACCGGATCGAGATGGAAAATGAATGGAATACACTGATACTCGATGTGAATACGAAGATCGCAGAATACGGACAGCAGTTTCACGCGGCGCTTGGAACGACGGCGGCGATAATCCTGTTCGCGGAAGGAAGATATTACATATTAAATATCGGGGACTCCAGAGTCTACAGGCTGAAAGGGCAGACCATCAGCCGGCTGACAAAGGATCAGACATTTGTACAGAAGGAGATCGATATGGGACGGATGACTCCCGAGGAAGCGAAGACGCATCCGCAGAGAAATGTACTGCTCCAGTGCGTTGGGGCGAGCGAGGTCATTATCCCGGAATTTGAACACGGAACTTACGGACCGGAAGAAGTCTATATGATATGTTCGGACGGATTCCGTCATGTGATCGCGGAGGAAGAGTTTGTAAAGCTTATGGCTCCCGACAAGATAAAAGAAGAAAAAGATCTGCAGAATGCTGCGGTCTATTTTACGGAATTGAATAAATCACGTCAGGAGAAAGACAATATATCCGTTATCCTCCTGAAGACGTGTTAGAGGATAGATATATGCTGGAAATAGGATCAATAGTAGACGGTAAATATAAAATCTTGAATAAGATCGGACAGGGCGGCATGAGCGTTGTCTATCTGGCGATGAACGAGAGAGCCAACAAGCAGTGGGCGATCAAAGAGGTCAGAAAAGACGGTACGAAAGACTATGAGGTCGTAAAGCAGGGACTGATCGCTGAAACGGATATCCTGAAACGGCTTAATCATCCGCATCTTCCGAGCATCATCGATGTGATCGACTGTGACGATACATTTCTCATCGTCATGGATTATATCGAGGGAAGGACACTGGACCACTGGCTTAAGAAAGAGGGCGCGCAGCCACAGGAACGCGTTGTGGAATGGGCCAAGCAGATCTGTGATGTGCTGGGATATCTCCACTCCAGAAAGCCGCCCATCATTTACAGAGACTTAAAACCTTCAAACGTCATGCTCAAGCCGGACGGCAAGATCATGATCATAGACTTCGGTACGGCGCGCGAGTTCAAGGAGCAGAGCATCGAGGATACGAAGTGCCTGGGTACGCAGGGCTATGCGGCGCCGGAGCAGTACGGCGGGCACGGCCAGACGGATGCAAGGACGGATATCTACAATCTGGGCGCTACGATGTATCACTTACTGACCGGGCATAACCCCAGTCTCCCGCCCTACGAGATGTATCCGATCCGCCAGTGGAATCCGTCGCTTTCATCCGGACTCGAGGCGATCGTTACAAAGTGTACGCAGAGGAACCCGAACGACAGGTATCAGTCCTGTGCGGAGCTGATGTATGCGCTGGAGCATTTTGACGAGCTGGATATCGAATACAGGAAACAGCAGAAACGCAAATGGGGGACGTTCCTCGCGGCATGTTCCCTGACGGCGGTATCGCTGATCGGGTGTCTCGGCTTTAAATTTGCAGAGAATTCTACGATAAAGAACAGCTACGACGGTTACCTCAGGGCAGCGTCCAACGCCGCCACGCAGGAAGAAAAAGTGGATTATTACCGGGATGCGATCAATCTCGACCCGTCCAGAGGAGATGCGTGGCTGAGCCTTCTCGATGTGTTCATCGATGGAACGGGAACCGGGGACGGCGGTCTCTTTACGCAGGAAGAAGACGTCCAGATGAAAGAGATCCTCGGCTATACGGGAAGCGGCAGCCGGACGAATGAGAGTTATCTTGAGAGTAATCAGGAGGCATATGACGAGTTCTCTTTCCAGATGGGACTGGCCTACTTCTATTATTACGGCGAAGAAGGAAATAAGCCGATGTCCCGGTCCTGGTTTGAGACGGCGGCAGAAAGCGGCAGCCTGGAGCCGAATAAAGTAGAGAGGGCAAAACGGTTTGCCAAGATCGCGGGATATTCCCAGAGACTGGATACAAGAGATCTGGCCGGCGACAGTGAAGTGTCCTATGCAGATTACTGGGCTGATATGGTAGAGCTTACGTCGGGAGACCTGACCGCTATCGATAATGAGCAGACGGCTCTTGTCATGTATAAAGAGATGGTTTACCAGATCTATAAGAATGCACTGAACTTCCGTCAGGCGGGAGTGACAGAGCAGGAGATGATGAATGAGCTGCAGAATATCCGCAGTATGCTGATGAGTGGATTTGCGACGGACGAAGTATCCGGCACGAAAAACGAGATACTGGAGAGCATCGGAGAAGCGGAAACTCAGGTGAATGCGGCGTTCAGCTCCCAGGCACGCCACACAGGAGGGGAAACAGATGCAGGAAACTGAACAGCTTATCACGCTTTATCACACAGGCTTTATCATATTCCTTATCCTGACGATCCTGTTCGCAGCCTTAAGCGTGCTTCTCTTCTTCTTATTTAAGATACGCAGGGTATTTGATTATCTGACCGGCCGCGCCGAGAAGCGTACCATCCGGCAGATGGAAGAAGAAAACGCCCAGACAGGGAAACTCAGGCAGGATACATTTATACCGGAATTCACTGGCGATCTCTATAAGACGCCGAGCGGCAGCATCCCGCCGATCATCTATCCGCCTACCGGTGAGATGGCTACAGGCGGAGAGCCTACTGAAAAGATGCATACCGACGCATCACAGACACAGCCGCATGTGCAGGCACAGGGAGGAGGAAGGCTGAATACGGGCGGCGGTTACAGCGCCGGGACAGGCGGCGTAAGCCGGGGAGACGAGAAGACAGAACTCCTGCCCGATGGTTCAGAGGAGACGACGCTTCTGAACGGAGGCAGCGAAGAGACAACACTTCTCAGCGGGAATACCGCCGGAACACAGGGCGAGACGATGCTCCTTACACCGGAACTGGAACGGGCGATGCAGGAAGAGAGACAGAAGAGACCGTATTCCGGAAGGTTTGAGATCATAAAAGATATGATGCTGATCCATACGGAGGAGCGGATCTAGTGTAAGCTGTCTGGACGGTCTTATATCAGTATAGAAGAAGCATGCTGCAGCATGTGACAGGGAGGAAGATGATCAATATATGAACTTGATGAAGAAAGGGTTTGCAGGAGTTCTGGCGGCATTTGCCGTATCGGCGCTAAGCCCGGTGCTGATCCCGTTCGCTCTGGACGGGGACGGCAATCTGAACGGTGCGGGGTACGCAGCCGGGGTGATGTTCTGGCTGGGGATGATCGCCGGGATCATCGGGTATATCCTGCTGTACCTTCAATATAAAAAGAAGCGGTCAGAAAAGACGAAGCGAAAGCTGCCGTCCCCGCTGCGCTTCTTCAGCAACCGGCCGGCACAGGTCATGGACGCTGTGCTGATCATCGGTCTGATCGGAACGATTTACTGCATTGTAAATGTGACAGCGGATCAGATCGTGGCAGCAGCATTTCTGCTGCTGGCACTGGCAGGGATCTACGCACATTTTCTGTTGAACGGAAATGTCTACCAATATATACGGAACTATAAACCAAAGAATAAAAAAGTACAGCTTGAAAAGGAGAGGATTGAGAGATGAGAAAGAGTACAAGAAGCTGGAAAGAAAGGATATGCGCGCTGCTGCTCGCGGCGGTTATGGTCGTCACTTGGATGATGCCGAACGCGGCGCTGACGGCAGAGGCGGCGCCGGGGGATGCCGGGGCGGTGTACTTCAGCGTGCAGGATACAGAAGACAGCAATAAACTTCTGACGCAGGATATCGTGATCAAGGTATTTGACAATACAAATAACGAGGTCGCGAAAGTTGATAAAGCCGAAACGTCTGAGACCGATCAGTCTCACGAAAATATGTTCAAAGTGACAGGGCTTGATTCAGACAATGAATATACTTATACCGTGGAAAAGAGCGGGTATGAGTATCAGAACGCACAGGCACAAAGATCTTTTAAGGCGACGGCATCAGAGGCGAATATAGCTGTCGGTATGAAAATGTCGGAAATACAATTAAGCATGTCTGAGCTGTCCCTGGAAGTCGGCGATAGTGCAGATCTGCCAAAAGTAGATAAACCGGTTGAAGAAGCCACATATACATGGTCTGTCACATCTGGTTCAGAAGGGTATGTAAGCGTAAGTAATGGAAAAGTTACTGCAAATGCTGCAGGAGCAGCAGGAGATGATGAGGAGAAGTCTGCTTCTATTCAGGTAAGTAATGGAAGAAAGACAGCAACGGTTGGTATTACTGTTTCTAAGAAAAGTTTCACAATGGGGTTGGGGTTGCAGGTGAATCCGAGTGAAGGGAAAGATCAGAATAAAGTTGAGCTTTCTGCAACTGGCATTCCGGAGGATGCAACCGGGACGCTTATATTTAAAGCAGGCGAAAATCAGATTGGGAACGTAACACTGCCAGCACTGCCAGGTGCGTCTGTAACATATAGAGATGTTGATGAGATTATCGGAGAGAAAACATTCTCTGTAGAATATTCCGGTGATACAAAATATAAAAAGCAGAATGGGTCAAACTCCGGTACTTATACAAAGACACAGGATCTTGTTATCTCCGGTGAGTCATCGAAAACAGTAACCTATAGTGATTCTGATAATACATGGAATACTCCCTTTAACATTACGCTTGATTCGGATACGATCAAGGGCAGAAAGATCAGTGCTCAGGCGGAACTTACTGATTCCGGAAATGTTCCTAACGCTGTTTTAGCGTCAGATGTGGCGGATATTACGGTAAATCAAGATAATACGATCACAGTTACCCCTAAAAATGCAGGTAAGATTAAGATTGTGATCACAGCAGAACAGGGAAGTACATATTATGGAACAACTACCGCTGAATATGTTCTTACCGTAAACCGTCAGACAGTAGGGCTTGACGACATTACGTGGGAACCAGTCAGCAAGGTATATGATGGCGAGACGGGATTCGTGCTGACAGGAACAGTTGACGGGACAAATGAGAAAATCGAAATCGGTGAACAGAATGCAAATACAGTCGATTCAAATGTATCTGTTGACGATAGTGATAAGAAAACTCCAATTGCAAAAGACTTTACAGTTACACCGGGCACATATTATGCATCAGCAGAGAAGGATACAGGAAAGGCTGCAACAGCAAATATACAGCTTACAGTTGATGAATCTGCGAATACGGTTGAAGATAAAGATATTATAACGATTACACACAGACCCCTGTATCTGAAAGCCGGAAATACGGAACTGGTTTATGGTCAGAATATGAAAACGGCAATTGAAGGGATGACTGGTCTGATTACACTGTTGAATGGAAACGGTGCTGCCGATGATCCGGATTCTGGTCTGGTCAGAAACGAAACAGCTCCTGTATTGCCGGGAGCAACAATCACAGGAACAGATGAAAAGCTACATGTTTCCGTAAATGATGAAGACTTTACAGTAATTGTTCCGGCACTGGTAGACGATAATGGTGTCGATCATAGTATAAGCGGAAATTATAAATTTAAATTCAATGACGCGGATACGGGAATTCTTAAAGTTGAAAAACAGAGAGTAAATCCTGCGGATGCAATGGAAAGCATTGTTATCAGCAATACAGGTGAAGTGGGAATTTACGGGATAAATGATGGAGATTCTCTGGCAAAAGTATATGCAAGTATCAACAGCAGTGACAAATACGATGAAGACAGAAAATTGAAACTGGCAGTTAAAAATAATGCATTGACAGGACTTGACGAATATTATGACCGTGTATTGATCAAAATTGGAGAATCGGATTGGGTCAATGCGACAGATGATGATGGCATCAATCTTAAGACGCTTAAGGCTCTCGTAGACAGTGAGACTGATGAACAAGTAATTGAGAACGTAATGATCCAGCTTGGAAGAAGTGATCAGGAAGCTACTGTTACAGAAGATATTAGCATGGGAAACTGGCTCTATGCTGATAATAAAGCTCCGGTAGCAGTGATAGACGGATTCCATGTGACAGCATATTCCAAGATGATGGATGCGATAACATTCGGAATGTTCCGGCAGGATGTGTTTAATGCGGATATTACTGTTACCGACGAGGGCAGCGGTATCCCGGATACAGATGTCAGACCTCAGCAGTATTACGTAAAAGAGCTTGGCAGTGAGATTACAGATGAAGATCTCACAAGCGAAGAAGTGAAAAAAATGATCGAGGAAATCGATCAGGCGCAGGATTCTGCTGACGGTTGGAAAAAGCTTGAACTTTCGGCAGAAGGAGAAGCAGTAATACCGGTAGGTGCAGCTGAGAATGAAGAAGCAGTTGAGAATAATTATCTTATCTTCATTCAGACAGTTGATAATGTTGGCAATTGCAAGGTATATGTATCGAACGGAATTGTAATTGAGAGACAGCTCCCCACGATTGACTGTGAGTTCAAGGAAGAAAATTATGTATTCACGACGGCAGACGGTACACTCGGATACAGTGGTGATGTAGCATATGAACTGCAGATTACAGATCCGGAAGAGTTCTTTTCAGGAATCGATAAGATTGAGGTTACAGTAGAACAGGGTGGACAGACTGTTGCGGGCAGCGAAGGGGATATTATAGAACTGGATGCCGGGACGATATATGAAAATTCATATACTTTTAATGCTCCGGATAAGTCTCCTGCAGAAAAAACAGGATATACACATGCTGAATTGAGCAAAGACTCTGTTCAGAAAATTAATGGCGTAATTGTTGCGGATGACATAATATTAAATGACGTTGTACTGAAAGTGAAAGCTACTGACAGAGCCGGAAATGAATCGGAATTGTTTACACAGAAACTGTACATTGATGATGGTAAACCGGAAATCGATGTGAAGTTTGATAAGACAAACGATGAGACATCGGATCAGCTTCCTGTACCAGAGTATTATCAAGACAGCCGTACAATGACAATTTCTTATACAGATAGGAATCTTGGATTCAATACAACGGAGCCGGCAGAAAGTTTTAACCTTGCAGATGTGGCGAAAGAAAATATTTGGTTTGATTTTAAGCTTGGAAATCCGGATGATGGCGCCGCTGTAAGTCAGTATTCACTTGCAGAGCTTGCAGATTTAAAGGATGACGCAGGAAATGCAATGATTGAAGTAAAACTGATAAGTGACAGTCAGCCGGGGGTAACGGATGCGGCAGATTATAAAAACGGTCGAACCGTTACATTTGAATTGAAATTTGTGGGACAGAGTGAATATACGATTACTCCGCACTGCGTAGATGAAATGGGATTTGCGGAGAAGGGAGAAGAGGAATACTTTGTCGTGGACACGGAGGATCCGGTGATCACGGATGTGTCATATACCTGTTATGATCCGAAAGTACAGGGTGAAGACAAATATGTAGCGTTTGATCCGTCAAATGCAAAGAATACGACAATCTGTGTCACGGTAACAATGAAAGAACATTTCTTTAATCTGGATGGCGATTTTGTACCCGGGCAGATTGGAGTGACTCTGAATGCAGAGGACCTTGCGAAGAACGATGACAATGATGCCGCATATTATCAGCAGTATTATCGGGATTATGTGAACGATCCGGATAATTGGAGTACGACGGATACGGATGTCTGGCAGATAAATATTTATTTTGCAAATGATGCGAATTATACGTTTGACTTCACTTATAAAGATCTGGCGAACAGATCTGATACTATGGATCAGCAGACATTCACATACGATAACACTAAGCCGGACGAGGGTGAGATAACTGTAACAACAAATGACGGAGCCAATACATGGTCATGGATAGATAGATTCCTTGATACGATTACATTTGGATTTTTCGATAAATTCAGCAATAAAAATATACCGGTTACAATGTCGGCTCACGATGTTACATCAGGTGTCGCCAAGATTGAACATTATGATCCGATCCGGGCAATGACACAGGAAGAAGTGGAAAGTCTGCCGGCAGATGCATGGACGTCTTATGGCGAGAGTGGGTATGAGATATCACCAGACCGTCAGTTTGTTCCATATATGAAAGTGACAGATTATGCAGGAAATGTGTCGTACTTCAGTACGGAATCCGGATTTGTAGCAGATCAGACAGGTCCGTCGATCAGCCTTGAATGTACAAATCTGAACCAGGCGCGTAATGGAATCTTCAGTCAGGCGACCGGTCCGGTAAGTTTCCGTGTGACAGCGCAGGATGTTGAGACAGAGACATATTCAGGAATCAAAGAGATTTGGTATGAAGTCCATGCAGAAGGAAATGCATCTGGATCTATTGAGAAAGTGGTTCTGTTCAATGCCGCAGAAGAGGGCGAAGAAGCTCAGAGACAGAATAAAGAAGTACGCACATGTGACTTTACAGTTCCGACAAGTGAAGCATTTAACAGTAATACGGTAGTTGTTACGGCACATGCAGTAGATCTGTCAGGCAATGAGGTTACAGATACAGAAACTGTAAGCATAGATATCACTGCCCCGACCATCGACGTCACTTACGACCTGAACAGCCCGCAGAACGACCGCTACTATAACGCAACCCGTACAGCGACAGTCACAGTGACAGAGCGTAACTTCGATCCGTCGGCAGTGAGATTCAACATCACGAACACAGACGGAACACAGCCGTCCATCAGCGGATGGAGCCACAGCGAAGACTCCGGCGTATTGGACAGCGCGACACATACATGTACCGTGACATTTGCGGCGGACGGTGATTACACCTTTACGCTGAACACGACAGACCTGGCCGGAAATGATTCAAACTACACAAGAGTAGATGACTTCACGATCGACCAGACAGATCCGACGATCCAGGTATCTTATAACAATAACAACGATGCCGAGCCGGGATACTTCAACGCAGACCGCACAGCGACGATCACTATCACAGAGCATAACTTCAATGCAGCAGACGTCAATACAGCGATCACGGCTTCACTGGAAGGCAGAGGAGTAGCGGCACCGGGACTTGGCGGATGGAGCACAAGAGGAGACGTGCACACGGCGAGCGTGACATTCTCAGCGGATGCGGATTACACATTTGACGTAGACTACACAGACCTCGCAGGAAATGCAGCGGCTGATTATGAGCAGGACAGATTTACCGTTGACCAGACGGCTCCGGAGCTTGAGTTCTTCGATATCGAAGACAAGTCGGCAAACAACGGTGTAGTGGCGCCGGGCGTGCGTTACAGCGACAACAACTACACAGAGAACGGAGTGGAGATCACGCTGGAAGGCGCAAATAACGGAGAGGTGGCATTGAACGCCGACCGCTCATCCATCCCGAACGGCGAGAGCATTAAGATGGCAGACTTCGAGCGCATAAAAGAGAATGACGATCTCTACACGATGACAGCAGTGATCACAGACCGCGCCGGAAATGAGACGGAAGATTCCGTGATCTTCTCCGTCAACAGATTTGGTTCCGTATTCGTACTGTCTGATGACACACAGAAACTGGTTGACAAGTATTACACCAACGAAGAGCAGGATCTTGTCGTGACCGAGATCAATGTGGACAGCCTTGTATTTAACGGCATTTCCTACGGACGCGACGGAGAGCTTGTGGATCTTGAGGCAGGCACGGACTATGAGGTAAAGGCAAGCGGATCAGAGGTTTCATGGAAACAGTATGACTACACGATCAACAAAGAGAATTTTGAGAAAGAAGGGAACTATACTGTAACGATCGATTCCGAAGACCGCGCGACAAATGTGGGTAACAGCCGTGCTAAAGGATGTGACATCGAGTTCGCGATCGACAAGACTGCCCCGACCATCGTTATCACAGGCATTGAGAACGGTGAACAGTACCGTGCAAATACGAGAAACATCACTGTAAACGCAGCGGATAATATCGCAATGGGAGATGTCGGCGTATACGTAGGAAACAATGACGAGCCGGCGCAGACCTTTGACGCTAAGGACATCCAGGCGGCGGGAGAAGAGCTGACCTACACGATGAACAGCTCAAACTCCAGACAGGACATCAGGGCGGTTGCGACAGATGCAGCCGGCAATACGGCAGAGGCGGAGATCACCAGAGTACTGCTGACCTCTAATCTGTTCGTACAGTTCTACAGCAACACACCGCTCCTTGTAGGAACGATCGCAGGAGTTGTAGTGATCGCGGGAGGACTGCTTTGGTTCTTCCTGATCTTCAAGAGAAAGAAAGACGAAGAACAGGCAAATAAGTAAAGAGAAAGGAAGCAAGGCTGTCTGAATGAAAAAGTCTTTTAATCCCCCATCTGGGATGGGGGAACAGGCAAAGCCGTAGCATTACTTAAAGTACCAGAA